>NZ_SMMF01000368.1:0-736 GCF_009711355.1 Roseibium sp. RKSG952
CGATGAGAGCTGTTGCGTGAGGCTGGCTTCATTGCCATCCACTTTTGACGACACGCTGGTGAGACTCTGCGCCTGAGACGTCAGCGTATCGTTGATGTTTGAGACACTGGTATTCAGGGAGGTGATCGCACCCGCATGGCCGCTCGTCCGGTCGTCCAGTCCATCGATCTCCGACTGTATGGACGTGATGCGAGAGCCATATGTTTCCAACGTGTTTTCGGTTTGCGTGGTCCGCAGCTCCACGGCATCTATGGCACGCGTGGCAGCATTCCCGACCTGCGCCAGATCCGCCGTGATCCGGCTTACTTCCGCCTCGTTTTCCCCGATGCGGACATTTGACTGATGGATCGACACAGCCAACCGGCTGTCGGCATTCTGCCGCTCAACGTTGCCGGATAAAAGATCTAGCAGGCTCTGTGCAACGTCCCTATTCCGGTCACCCTCCACCGCCGTCAGCGCCTCGGTCAGCCGAGTCTCCTGACCGCCAATACTCTCCCCCAGCCGAAGAAATTCGGCACTGTGATCGGTTGTCGTCGTCTCCAGCCGCTCGGCCAGTGTCGCGACCGTAGACAGTTTCCCGTCAATCACCTCGACCTGTGTTTCAATCCCCTGAAACGCCAGCGCCGTGGATGATTGCAGTTGCGAAAACAGCGTGAGCGAGTAATTCGAAACCGAACTGACGCCCTCGACAATTTGCGTAGAAAGGGACTGCGCGGTAATCGCGATCTGGCTGTCA
>NZ_SMMF01000281.1:0-497 GCF_009711355.1 Roseibium sp. RKSG952
ATTTACTGATCCCCTATCGGGGACTTTAAAGCGCTGTAGCCAAATTGACGTTCGAGCCATTTCGAAACGATCTGTGCCGTTTCAGGAGCCGATTTGGTGATCAGCATCTGCTCGTGCGTGGAATTGGCATCCGCAACGTCTAGCCGGGAGAACGACGGCTTCCAGCCAAGACACGGATCGTCTACCTTTGACCGTGTGTCAGCCGCCCGAACCAGAAGACCGGGTCCCCGGAACGCGCCCGGCTCTGGCCGTCCGCGCAAAAGTGCTGGCTGAGATGTCATGAAGACAAGAATTTTCTCTATGAGACCAACACTGTTCTGATCAGACTTTTCAGTCGCATAGCCAGCATCCCTGAACCCTTTCGCCAGGCGGTTGAGTTTTTCAGAGCGGCTGAAACCCCCGAGATCCGGTTCGGTGAGTGACGGCTCATAGCTGAGAAGCAGCTGATCCAGAACCTGATCCGGCGTCGGGGCTTGTGCATCCCCCCCGCCATCCCC
>NZ_SMMF01000892.1:0-35378 GCF_009711355.1 Roseibium sp. RKSG952
ACCGGCGCACCAGCTGCACCCTCGACCAGCATCACAGCGCTTGCCCGAACGGGTTTCCGGCGCTGCCCCCTCTGAGCCCAACAAGCACTATAAACGCAGGTTCGTCACAACAGCAGATGCAGATGCGATTGTTGTAGCGATCGGCACGGCCGCCAAGGCAACAGCCAGCGTCAGCGCAATTACACGAATCATTTTCATGCCACTTCTCCCTTGCAAGGCTCCAACTGCAATCAAGGCGCTTCAAACGCGCTCTGCTTCAGATGTAATCTGCCAACTTTCGCTTTCAATTTACCGATTTGTCAGAGAATGGCGGGATCGGACCTCCTCAACAATCCGGGCCAGAGCCTGGCGTTGCCTATCTTTCGAATTCGACTGCCAGCCTGGGGCTGATATTTGAACCAGCCCACCGGAGTCGCCCGTGTTGAAACACCAGACCCGGACAGGTGCACCAAAGGCGGCATCGTCACATGACGGCATCTCGTGAAGTCTGAGCCTAGGTTTTTTTGCCAGTCTGGCGCAGGCCTCCTTATTACCGTTAGGTAAGTCTTTGGTATTTCCGGCAACACAAACGCCCAACTCCGGTTATTCAATGAAAGCAAGAGTTATACACTGCAGTGCGCTTGCGCCTGACCCTTTAGCGGGGTGTGCCGGTTGAAACTGTCAGAGGACAGACGGCAGACACTGCTTCTGATGTGCACCGGAGCCCTCTCCGGGGCGGTCGTTCTTGATGAATCGATCCTGGGCGTGGCCCTGCCCCGGATCGAGGAAGACCTGGGACTGTCGTTCCTGACCTCCCACTGGATCCTCAACGCCTATTTTCTGACCCTGACGTGTTTCGTGGCTGTTGGCGGCAAAAGCGTGGACATGTTCGGTTTACGGCAGCTCCTGATTTTCGGCGGCGCCGTCTTTACCGCAGCCTCCCTGATTGCCGGCTTCGCAGATTCGGGGGCCTTGTTGATTGCCATGCGTATATTGCAAGGGATAGGCGGAGCCTTGTTGTTTGCAATTGCGCAAACCGGTGCCAATCTTTCTCTCACACCGGAACGGCGGGGGCGCGGGATCGCGATTTACGGCACCGTGGTCGGGATACTCATGGTGCTCGGCCCTGTCTTGAGCGGGCTTTTGACCCATTACCTCTCCTGGCGCTGGGTTTTTTGGGCCGACATCCCGATCATCTTGCTGGTTGCTGCAGCGATGATACTGCTTTGGAAACCGAAAGGAGATGCCCCTAAAAGCACAGTAATCGACTGGGGTGGCATGTTTCTGCTCCTGTTCGGTCTGTTCGGCGTGGTCTTTGCATTCCTCCAGGGCACCTCGCTCGGATGGACCAACAATATCATTCTGTTTTCGGGAATGGCGGGCGCAGGAGCGCTCTATCTTTTCGACTATTACGAACGCCGGCATGCGCATCCGCTGCTCGATGTCCGCCTGCTACGCCGGTATACCTTTATCCTCCCCATGGGCATTTACTTCCTGGCCCAATACGCCCTGATCGGGTACCTCGCCTTTTTCCCGATGTTCCTGCAAACGGAGATGGGGTACTCGGCAAGGGACTCCGGCCTGTCGATGATCCCGGTCATTCTCCCCTTCGTTCTCTTGGGAATTCCTGCCGGTCATCTGGCCGACCGGTTCGGGTCGCGCAAGGTTGTGGCCTGTGGCACCGGCCTGTCGGTGATCGGAACCGGCGGTCTCATTTTAGTGCTGTCAACACAAAATCACCTTCTCATTACCGCACTGATTATGGTCTGGTGCAGCGGAGCAGTCTTCACACTGGCGCCCGCACGCCGGATCGCCGTCGCAGCAACACCGCGCAACAAGATGGGACAGGCCACCGGCACGATGCTCACATTACGGCTCCTTGGCACCACGATTGGCGTGACCGGATCAAGCGTTGCCCTGAACGCATCCGGATATCCGGCTGTATTCGTTTTGATCGGACTTGTCCTTGTCATCGCCTTCGTCATAACGCTCTTGTTCCTGCAGGAACCACGGATCTCCGGCTCGACGAAAAACGCCTGATCAAGCCTCGGAGCCACGGCAACCTCAGCCGACAAGCGCTACAACACCTCCACTCCATCAGATGGTATCGTTTGGATCTCCGCGCCTGAATCAGCCTGCTTCGTGCGCAGTTTCGTTAAAGCAAATGTAAAGTCCTGACCATGGTGCAAGGTTTTCACCCGGCTTCACGTAAACTATGCTCGACCAGTGTACCGGCCGACTGACAGGAGCATGCCTTGAAGCTTTCCGAGCAGACCCGCCGGGTCCTGATCATCTGCAGCATGGGTACCATGTCCGGTCTCGTGCTCCTTGATGAAACCGTGCTCGGCGTCGCTCTGCCGACAATTCGCAGCGATCTGGACCTTCAGCGCAGCACCGCCCACTGGATCGTCAATGCCTATTTTCTGACCCTGGCCTGCTTTGCAGCCGTCGGCGGCAAATGCGTCGACATATTCGGACTGAAGAAGGTGCTTCTGGTCAGCGCACCAGTCTTTGCGACCGCATCGCTTCTGGCCGGATTTGCCGGCGACGGCGGCGTGCTTATCGCCTTGCGTGCGCTTCAGGGCCTGAGCGCCGCCTTTCTCCTGTCGCTGTCGCAGGCAGGCTCCAACATGGCGTTTCCACCTGAACAGCGCGGCTTGTCGATCGGGATCTATGCCGCCATCGCGACAAGTTTCATGGCCCTCGGGCCGCTCGTGGGCGGTGTGATCACCCATTACCTGTCCTGGCACTGGATTTTCTGGGTCAACATTCCGGTCATCGTGATTTCCGGCGGATTTGCGCTCCTGGTCTGGCGCGAACCTCAAACGGTCGAAAAACCTGCAAGCTTCGATTGGCGGGCGGTCGCGCTGATGGTGATCGGATTGACAGGGCTGGTCTTCGCCCTGATGGAAGGATCCCGGCTCGGCTGGACCAACACAATCATTCTCGGCTGCGGGATTGCAGGCGTCGCATGTCTATTCCTGTTCGACAGGATCGAGCTCCGGCGCGCGCAACCATTGATCAATGTTCACCTGTTCCGGCTCGGGGCTTTCACCTCGGCCGTCTTCGTGTTTTTCCTCGGACAGTATGCAGTCGTGTGCATGGCAGTGTTCTTTCCGATTTTTCTTCAAAACCAGCTGGGGTATTCGCCTGCTCAAGCCGGCCTGTCGGTGCTCCCGGCGGTGATCCCCTCTCCGGTCTTGTCCGTGCCTGTCGGGCGCTTTGCCGACCGGATCGGCTCAAGGCGGATCGTGATTGCCGGGACCTTGCTTGCCGGCCTTTCGGCCGTTTCACTGGGACTGTCTTTGCCTGTTGGATCCTATCCGCTGTTCGCAGTCATTCTCACGGTCTGGGGGATCGCGATCGTGTGCATCATCGGGCCGTCCCGGCGGCTTGCATCAAACGCAGCGCCCGAGGGAGAACAGGGTCAGTTGAGCGGCACAATCGTCACGGTCCGGCTGCTCGGGGCAACGGCGGGCGTGGCTGCCTCCAGTGCGCTTTTGACAAGCGGTCTGGGTTTTGGCGCCGTGTTTGCGCTGATGGGCGGTTTTCTTCTGGCCGGCTTTGCCTCTGCCCTGTTCGCGCTGAAAGACTGGCACGCCCCGCAAGGCAGAGGCAACAGTTAGCATTGCCTATTGCGGTTTCACCGTCCCGGTGATGTCCTTGATGGTGGCGAGCAGATTTTCGGCCCGGTATTTCAGCACGTCGATCTGTTCGGCGGTTTGGCGCGCCCCGACCTCGCCGTACCAGAAGAAATGATTGCCCGGCACCCGGCCGTTCAGCGCGCCCGACGTGGCGTAGGCCATCTGATCCATGAGGGCCTGCCAGCTGCGCGGATCGATATCCTCCGACTTCGACAACACCGGCAGGACGATATTCCGATAAAGATGCTGGATCTGGTAAAGGCCCCAGTTGCCCCGGTCGGTCAGGGCATGGTCATTGTCGAGAACCTTGTTGCCGGACAAGGTGACCACAAACGGAAAGTCGGTGACCTTCAACGCACCGGTATCGGCGATCGACCAGTCCAGATCCTCAACGAACTTGCCGTCCTCATACCGCGATGCCATCATGATCGCGTTCAGTGCGACCGGAATGTCGCCAAGAACATCCTGTTCGAACAGGTCCCAGGGCATGATTGTGTGGCCGTTCATCTTGTCCTGCGCGACAACATATTTCCGGAAAAGCTCATAGAATTGAGGGGCTGCGGACAGGCCATTCGGCGCTTGCGAGATTGCGCCGGGCGCGGCCAGCAAAAGCGGGACTGGAGGTGTCGAGGCAATCGACACATAAAGCGTCATCTTCAGCCCCGCGTCTTCGGCGGCCTCGTAGACCGACTGCGTGATTTGGCCGCCTGCGCTCCAGCCGAGCACGATAATCTCGCCCGAAAGCCCTTCCCGGTCACTGTAATACCTGGCTGCAGCGGCGACCTGTTTGCCCCAGTCGCGAATGGAAAAGGCAGGATAGACCTTGGAATAGACCTTGTTGCCGGTCGGATAGGACGCACCAAGGAACGAATAACCCCTTTCCCCCAGCCAGTAGGCCAAAAAATCCTTTTCATTGCCGCCCTGATATCCGTAGGCCACACGGGCCAGATGAAACCCGCCAGGCACGAAGATCACCAGCGGCTTGTCCGGATCGCCCTTTTTGAAGTAGGTCAGCGTCTCGATCCCGTTTGTCGACAGCATCTCCTCGCCGGGATAGAGCATGTTTGCAGGCTCAATCTTTTCCGCTGTCCAGACCTCCTTTGCCGACACTGCGGGAATTACCAGCAGAAGAAAAACCGCCATCCATCCAACGACCCGCCGCATGTCACCTTCTCCCGATTGACGTAAGGACACGGGGAGCCTCGCACCTCAGCGCAAGACCTGTCAAAGAAAAGCGCGAACACGCCAGCGATTCACAACAATCCCGGCAAGGGGCAGCTTTTTCAGGCATGGCGGCGCGTAGCACGGTATGAAGGGCGCCGCGCATACCACAAACAAATCAGGCAGGAAAACATATGGCCAAACAGATCCACTCAATGATCCGCGTGCTCGACGAAGACCGGTCACTTGCCTTTTATGACAAGGCTTTTGGCCTCAAGATCGCCGACCGGCTCGATTTTCCGGAGTTCACACTGATCTACCTGAGCAACCCGGAGACCGAGTTCGAACTGGAACTGACCGTCAACAAGGGCCGTGACACGCCTTACGAGCTTGGCGACGGCTATGGCCACCTGGCGGTATCCGTCGCAGATCTGGACAAGGAGCATGACCGGTTTTCCGCTGAAGGCATGGAACCGGGCAAGCTGGTCGAGTTCGCACCGGGTGGAGAAAAGATCGCCCGCTTTTTCTTCGTGACGGATCCGGACGGCTACAAGATCGAGGTTCTGGAGCGCGGCGGCCGCTTCAAGTGATCACCCGCCCCGGCGGCTGGCAAGGGAACCGGCATATTCCCGCCAGCCGCCAAAAGCGGTAATTTCCGTCTTGTCCTCGACCAGCCAGGGCTCGCCCAAAACACCAAGAACAGTGCTGCCATCTGCCAGCACAATCTTGCCCACCGACAGACCGGCCGGTTCGTTCATCAGGATCTGCGCCACCGAGGCGGCGGGAACCTCCCAGATTTCGAGCGTGACCGAACCCCGCTCTTCTCGCGTCCGGATCATCGCCGGATGAACGTCATCAACCGACCACAGGCGATAGTGCGTATCGGTCCTGTCCTCGCGCACGAACGCCGCACCGGCATCAAGCATGTTCTGATTGAGTTCCAGACCACGCATCAGCGTGCCATTGACGGCAAGATGGACCGGACCGGGCATGGCGGCGCCTCCCCTCTTCAGGCGTTGGGATGTTGACTCTATCAATCTCTGGAGGCGAAGCAACAAGCGTCCAGTATTCCCGAATTGATCGCCGCCTTCAAAACTCCTGCGATGGCCGGACGTTCTCCGAAGAACCGCATCCGGCATCGGAGGGCGGCCTTGTCAAGCCTTTCGCGCTGCAACCGCCAGGCCGCTCAACAGGCTGACGCTGTCCGTATGGGCACCAAAAACGCCGCCCTGCATCGTTATCATCTTGAGTGCGGATTGGTGGTTTCCCGCGTCGGTCGCTGCCGTGCAATCGGACAACAACAGGCACTCAAATCCGCGGTCATTGGCATCACGCATGGTGGTGTGCACACACACATCTGTCGTCACTCCCGCGAGGATCAAGTTTTGAACACCGCGTGTGTGCAGAACCAAATTCAGATCGGTTGCATAAAACGACCCTTTTCCAGGCTTGTCGATCACGGCCTCCCCGTCGACAGGCGTCAGCTCGGGAATAATGTTCCAGCCGCGCTCACCAACAATCAGGATTCGCCCGCAAGGCCCCGGATCGCCGATCCCGGCACCAATCTGTTGAGACCGCCAGCGTTTGTTGGCTGGCAGATTTGACAGGTCGGGACGATGCCCTTCGCGGGTGTGAATGATGTGGTAGCCCGCAGCACGCATCTCCTTCAACACCACTGTGATCGGTTCAATCGGTTTCCGCATGGCGGACAGGTCGTATCCCATCCTGTCGACATATCCACCCGGCCCACAGAAATCGATTTGCATGTCGATGATAATCAGGGCCGTGTTTGACGGTCGAAGATCCCCGTTATAAGGCCAATCGTAAGGTTTCGCCTTCACCGGGCCATTCGTGAACTGTTTTGCGGGCTCTTCTGCTACTGCTCGGAGCGACATCACAGCGCTGCCTCCACTAACTGCAAGGAAACACCAGATTACTCATCAATACATGAGCAATTTCCCAGTTAGAAAAAAATGAGAATCAAAATAGCAAATTTCAAAAAGTATTTTTACTTATAAAAAAGTTTTTATGTAATTCACATACAGATAATGATAGCATAGCTAATTTTAATTTTTTTGCTTTATTTAAAAACAAACCACAAACCTCAAAAAAAACAACGAAAGACATAAGAATACTTAAAAAGAAGACACCAATTGCAGTCATGACAGCGGCCTCCAGCCTGATGATTCAGGATGAGAATGCACCAAGATGGCCATCGCAATCGACAAGGGGCAATGATCTCTTCGGAAAAATGGCAACGCCGCCCTCTTGCCTCCAAGCCGGATGCAGGTAGATGCGGTGAGCTTTTCTATCGTTCGAGTGACATCAACAAAAAGAAAAGCGCTTGCCCGGAAAGGCAAGCGCTTGACGTCGTCTGCTTTACGACTGTCGCTGCTATGAACGCGGAGGCTGCTGCGAGGCGAGGGACTGCATCTGTTCAGGGGTCAGGACAGTTGCCAGTTGAGCCTTTGTCTTTTCCTGCAGTTGCTTGAGCTGCGGCTGAACCGCTTGCATTTGCTCACGTGTCGGCGGCGCTTTTTGCGGGTCAATTCCGTGCTCTGAAAGCACAGCCTTCACCTCTGCTTGGTGTTGATCCATGATCTTGACGAAATCGGTTGTCTGCTGCTGGTCCAGGCCGAGCTGGGTTGCCATCTGCGCAGGCTCAGGCGGTTTCGGCATTTGCTGAGCAAACGCCATTGTGGGAACAACAGTCACCTGCGCAAGAATCAGCCCTCCGATGATAGCGGACTTTGCTCTGGTTCCGAGACGAGAGATTTTCATTGATTGACTTCCCGTGTTGCCCGCGCGGCCCCAGGAGTTGACCCGGATGTCCGACGGAGATGTGACGAAGCGCCCAGCCACCACCCAATCAGTCGTAAACGAGCAATGTGTCCTCACCTTTTCGACAATGTGAAAAATCGTTAATCGAAACTCACCGCCAGAATTTGATCCAGACCCGCAACCGTCCAGAAAACCCTCACGGTGGCTTCGGCTAAAATCGGGTACAATAAAGACGGTTGAACGCACCCACAAAGAACTGATGCCCTCTAGAGGCATCCGCCTGGCCACAAGTGCCAGCTCCGGTTTGACAGTTAAAAAGGCCCCGTCTGGGGGCAGAACGGGGCCTATCCCGTCAGGCAGCAGCCAAACAAGGCAACCGCGCCAAGCCGAAAACTGGCTCAAGACAGGTTCGGTGAGAGTACAACGGCAAACCATGCGCGAGGCTGACATGGTCCCCCCGAACCTACCTGCGCGTCGGCGACTTCGCCTGGAGGCCGGGCCCGGGATGGATATGTTCATCACAGTCACATATTTGTGAATTCATCCACGTAAAACTTGACGATGCCATGATCGGAAAACGCAATTGCCAGTCAGTTTGGATCCACAATGCAATCCGCTGGTTGTGCGCCCGATACATGAACAATTGCCTTGCCCCGATCCGGTCATCGCACTCTTGATATTTGCCAAAGGCCTTGCTTGATGAAATCCTCGACCACCATGTCCAGACGCGCCTTCCTTGCCGGGACAGCCGGCGCCTTCGTCACAATGCACCCGTTTTCAGTGCGTGCGTCGGGAACACAGGCGCATCTGCGCATCATGGAAACCACGGATATCCATGTCGCGATCTTTCCTTATGACTACTATGCCGACCGGCCAAATGACACGATGGGACTGGCGAGAACCGCAAGCCTGATCGGCGGCATCCGCGCGGAAGCCACCAATGCGATGCTGGTGGACAATGGCGACCTGATCCAGGGCAACCCGATGGGCGACTACGTGGCCTATGAGCGCGGGTTCAAGGACGGCGACCTGCACCCGATGATCGCGGCCATGAACGTGCTCGGTTACGACTGCGCGACCCTCGGCAATCACGAATTCAACTACGGGCTCGACTTTCTGAACCGGGCACTGGCCGGTGCCGCCTTTCCGTTTGTCTGTGCCAATGTCGCCATGGGCAAGAGCCTCGGCAGCGATCCGCTCAAGGACAAGCCGTTGATCACCCCGTTCACGATTCTCAACAAGCGGATCGTCGACGGCAATGGTCAGGCCCATGACATCAGGATCGGTTTTATCGGCTTCGTCCCGCCCCAGATCATGAACTGGGACGCCCAGCATCTCGACGGCAACGTGATGGCGCGCGACATCGTCAAGACTGCCGAGGCCTATGTGCCGGTGATGAAGGAGCAGGGGGCCGACCTGATCGTCGCCCTGTGTCATTCGGGCATTTCCGGCGAGAGCCATGCGGACGGCATGGAAAACGCCGCCCTGCATCTGGCCGGGGTCGACGGGATCGACGTGCTCTTCACCGGGCACCATCACCAGATCTTTCCCGGCGACTTTCCCGATATTGCCGGGGTCGACAACAAGACCGGAACACTCAGGGGCAAGCCTGCCGTCATGGGCGGCTTCTGGGGATCGCATATGGGCCTGATTGACCTGATGCTCGACCGGGACGAGACCGGCAAGTGGATGATTGCCGCCCACACCTGCGAAGCCCGGCCGATCTATGAAAGGGTGGACCGCAAGGTGACACCACTGGTCGACAGCGCACCCGCGGTACTGGCTTCCGTCGAAGACGCGCACACCGAAACGCTCAGCTATGTCCGCCGCGCGGTTGGCCAGACCGACGCGCCGCTGCATTCCTATTTTGCCTTGGTGGCCGACGATCCGTCGGTACAGATCGTGTCGCAGGCGCAGACCTGGTATATCGGGAAGATGATGAAGGGCACGGAATGGGACGGCCTGCCGGTCCTATCGGCGGCGGCCCCCTTCAAATCCGGAGGCCGGGGCGGCCCGGACTATTACACCGACGTCCCGGCAGGCCCGGTGGCGATCAGGAATGTCGCCGACCTTTATCTATATCCCAACACCATCCGCGCGGTCGCAATCAACGGCAAAACCGTCAAGGACTGGCTGGAGCGTTCAGCCGGGATATTCAACCAGGTAACCCCGGGCGCAACCGATGCGCCGCTGATCAACCCGGAGTTTCCGTCTTATAACTTCGACGTGATTGACGGGGTGACCTACAAGATCGACATCACCCGTCCGAGCAAATACGACAGCAAGGGCCAGATCGCCAACCCGGACGCCAACCGCATCGTCGATCTGCGGTTTAATGGCAAACCGATCGATCCTGAGCAGATGTTTGTTGTCGCGACCAACAATTACCGCGCCGGCGGCGGCGGCAATTTTCCCGGCAATGACGGCTCGACAGTGATCTTCGTCGGACCGGACACCAACCGCGACATCATCGTGCGCTATCTGGTGGAAAAGGGAACCGTCAGCCCGAAGGCCGACAACAACTGGGCGCTGGCGCCGATCGGCGGAACGACCGTTCAGTTCACGACCGGCCCAAAGGCGGCCGATCATGTGGGCGACGTCACCGCGGTCTCCATCGAGCCAACGGGCGATACGGACGCGACAGGTTTCGGCATCTACCGGATAACGCTCTGAGGTTGAAACAATTCAAAAACAAATACAGGGCCGGTCACTCCCGGCCCTGTTTCTTGTAATGCGCCAGCAGTTTCCTGCGCCGTGCTCAGCAGTCGTCGTCTTCCGGACGCTCCGGCCAGACGCACAGGTCGATATTGGTCATGCCCGGCGTTCCACCGGCCGACATGACGAGATATTCGCCGCCCTTGGTCGCAGACAGATCCGCACCGCCGCCCCAGGAACTGCCGCCGCCACCGGCGCTGTGGATCTGCCAGCCGTCTCCCTTGAGCGTGTCCTCGTAGGATCGCATGATCTCCTCAGGCGACTTGGAACTGGTGTAGGATGTGCGGGTCCCGCTTCCCTTCGGTTCGGTTCCGGCTTCGTCCGCGCCGGGAATCGGAGGCGCACCAGCGCCAAAAGCGGCGCTCATCGGCGCTGTCAAACCCGCGGCAAACAAAGCAATGACAAGAGCATTTCCAACGCGTTTCATGACCCACTCCCTGACAATGACCACTTGATGTCCGGCAGACCGTCGGCCAAACACCACCCGGCAGCCAAGCCTTACCCTGCGGCAACAAAACGCGGTTTTCAAGTGATGTTTGGCCCGCGAGCGCTGCATTCCGCCAGCTGCGCCCGGCGATTGAACACCGGGCTTTGGTAAAAGGCCGGATGCCTTGACGGTTTTTTCGAGGCGCGCGCAAAAAGCAGGGATTCGTCAATTCCGGGTGCAGGCTGCTGTGCCATGGATGCGGCATGCCCTGCGACCGGATGATCAGAAGTCGTGGGCCTGAACGCTGTCCGCATTGAGATCGACGGTGATCTTGCTGGCGGTGACGATATTGTTCTGATGCGCGACCTGAGCCGGGTTGCCCTCGATCATCATGATGCCGGTCCGGGGCTCGAAATCGATTTTGTCCGCCTTCACGAACAAGCCGTCGTCGCCAGAGATGATCGAGATATTACCCGCGCCCTGAATCCGCTCAACAGCTGCACCTTGCGCGCCTTCGCCAGCGGACAGCGACGTTACGGTCAGTTCGTCCGAAAAGATGTCGATCGATCCGAAATCCGCCTGAACGCCTCCGCCATACAGCGCGGTCTGCGCCCCGTCGGCCGCCGCCTCGTCGAGGCTGGTCTTGCCGGCTTCGACCGTCAGAGGCGTAGACGGTGACGCCAGCTCCTGACCCAACCCGGACAATCCGCCAGCGGCCTGGGCAGAACCGAAAGCCGCAGCTGAAAGCATGGCAGCAAGGCCAAGAACCTTGAGTGATGTCATGAAAAATCTCCTGTGCTCCGGAGAGGGATTTAAAGGCGGCCAATTTGTCGGTTTTACGGCTCCTTTTTGGTGACGCGATGATTTGGACAGGAACCGGAAGAGTTTGGACGGACGCCCCGGCAACCAAGCCACAAACCATACAATGAAAAGGCTCTCTATATATTGTATGTTATATTTTTGGCACTTACAGACATACAATATAGAGATGTCTTTTAATTATATGCATTATTTTTAATTAATTGATAGCAGAGCGTATGGATTTTTGTCCAGACTTTGCCGCTAGCGGTATTCCCAACAGGATCCGAGAGAATGAAAAAGACGCTACTCACCGCCACTGCCCTGCTTGTGGCGGCTTCCTACCAAACGGCTGCCATGGCAGAGACGACCAACTGGACCGGCTTTTACGCAGGCGGGCAGATTGGCGCCGCTGGCCAAGACATGACCTGGACCAACAAGGCCCAATGGGGCTCGTATTTTGCGGGCTGGGGCGAGCAAAAATACTCGCAAAACACATCCGGCATCATCGGCGGATTGCATTTTGGTTACCTGCATCAGTGGGATGCTTTCGTTGCAGGGATAGACTTGACCGGCAATCTGTCGGACCTTTCCAAGGAGTCCCTCAGCCCGTTCTATCCGGAACTTGGGGACACACTGGAAACAAACATGCGCGGTCAGGTCGCCGCAACCCTCAAGCTCGGCTATGCGTTTGACCGGTTCCTGCCCTATGTCGAAGGCGGTTATGCGGTCACGCAAATCGGCATGACCAATCGCGACAGATATTATTGCGAGCAGCCGGGAACCTGCCTATTCAAGGACACCGAATGGGCTGGCGGCTACGTGCTCGGAGCCGGTCTTGACTACATGCTAACCGACAACCTGTCGCTTGGCCTGAACTACCGGTACGCGAATGTTGAGGACGTCACCTTCTCGGGCCCGGTCACCCCGCTCACCGACCAAGATGAAAAATATAGTGCATCTTCCGACATCCACGCAGTCACCTTGCGCGCCAGCTGGCATTTTAACTGATCTCGACCGGGGAGGCTTCTACGAGCCTCCCCGAAAAATACTCGAAACGGTCAAAACGGCCAAGGGTCACTTTTTTTGTCACCGTCTTCGTCGGCAAGGGGAAGATCAATGGCACCGCCGCGGGCTTCCACCTCGACCAGCCAGTAATCCGGGTCCATGCGCGCCTCACTGCTCAGCCGCGACTCGATCGCAGCCCTGTCCGACTGGCTGAACACCCTTTCAAACAGACGCCCGTCCGGGGTTTCAACAAAATAGGCCTGTGGCGCCGGACCGTAGAGATCATAAGTCCCGTCGAGCCGGTCGACCGAGACGAATATCGCACCGGCTTCTGCAGCCCCCCTTCGGCTGACTGCCGCAAAGCCCCCGAACTGAAACACCCGGCGCACAAGGGCACTTACAAAAAAATCTGATGTCACACGCATGAACTGGATGTGTCCCGCCTAAAAAGTGATCGTCTGGCCGCTAACCCGCTCCAGACGTTCAATCACATCCGGCGTCGGCTCGCCAGTGATCGGGAGCCCGCGGTCAAGCTGGAAACGCTGGATCGCCATTTCCGTGTTGGCCCCCATCAGCCCGTCGGCGGCAAGCGGCCCGTAGCCAAGATCGGACAGGAGCTGTTGAACCACCGCGAGCTTCCGGTCCGCGTCGGCAGGAAGTGCCCCACTGCGCGCGGCTTCGGGCAGGGCAGACACAGGCACCGCAGGCGTGGGCACCGCAGGCGCGGGGGCTTGAAGAGAGGCATAGCGCTGCCCCGGCTTCGGACGCGGGACCGGTGCGGCGGCATCGACATCCCCGCCCTGAAGAAGCTCTGTAACCGGGTCATTGGAAGCAGGCTCCGGCAGATCGTACAATAACAGGCTTGCCAGCAATTCTTCCGTCGCCTCGCCGGTTTCCACCCGTCCCAGCATGCGCTCGGCTTGCCGGATCGCACGCTCGGTCGCAGGCCCCTTCATCCCGTCGAGCGGCCCGATATAAAGGTCCATGCGGCGCAACGCGTTCTGGACATCCAGAACCAGGGCGGACACAGCCAGCGACCTTTGGACGAACTTCGGATCGGGACCGGATGTCAGTGCGCGTGCCCGCTCCCGGGTCTCAAACAGGGGGGCCGGATGGCTGCCGGACTGAAACCCGACCGCGTTGGCGACGATCAGGCTGCCGGTCAGAGCCATCAAGACGGCCCCGCCCGCAGCAACCGGATTATCGCGCGCAAAACTGCCCGCGCGCGCCAGAACTCCGTCCGGAGCAGCTTCCACGGCCTTTTTGGCCTGGCTCTTGGTCTTTTCCTTCCGCTTTCTGCTCATGCGATGACCCGCCAACCATGGGAAAACATACCGGCGGCGGATCCGCCGGGCCGCCTGCCTTTGAACCGAGCGATGCTTTCCAAGGTCACAGCCCTTCGTTCCATGCTGCAACATGTGCGCATAACCTGTGTGACACCGCGCGCCCGCAAGGGCCGTCCGGCGCCTTGTTTCTCGGCCCGCCTTGCGGCCGCGCACGCGGTATCGAGGGCTGCAAGCCAGCCCTGCCTGCACCATTCCCTCGATTGGCTATCGCCGGGATATATCAACATCAACAAACGGTTACGCACAAACTCAGTCCAATGCCCGACCCCTCGGGCAGTCCAGTTTCCCAGCCGTATGGAGCCATTTTCCAACCGACCACTTAAGGAACGATAAAGGATATTCGCAATTTCCCCTGAAAGACAAAAAACAGATCTTGAGCAACAGGTTAGGTGGGTTATCTAAAATTTTAAGGGTATTCCTGCCTGTATGGCAAGCTGGCGCCTTAACCGGTTTGTTAGCTTGCAGCGTGTATCTTCTAAGCACATCCGGGTTCGGATCATTTGGCAAACGGCACTGACCAGGGGTGCAGCATGTGGTTTCTTATCAGGACGGCGTTCTGGCTGACGCTGGTCCTCGCCCTGATTCCATTGGGATCGGGCCGGGACACCGGGACCGGCATCAGTGTCGATCCGGTCGCGGCCTATTTTGCCGTCAAGGCCACGGTGATGGACCTGTCGGGGTTTTGCGACCGCAATCCGGACGCCTGCGAAACCGGCGGCAAGGCCATCTCTGCGATCAGCACCCAGGCCCAGGAAGGCGCGCACATTGTATATGAATTCCTGAACTCGAAAACAGACGACGAAGCCGCACTCGAAACCGCCCCCCAAGAGGACGCCCCTCCAGCCATTCAAGAAACCGAACCGGTCGAAGCCCGATCCGCGCAGACAGCGCCAACCGGACCACTCGCGCCCGCCGGACCGGCTGACACCACTGCGCCAAACAGCACCGCTATTGCAACCGGTGAAACTGGCGCCGGGCTTGCCGGTGCGGATCTTCTCCCCAAGACGCCTGGTACCCTGACCCCGGAAGATCTCGTGGTCCCTTGGGGCGGCGGACCCGCTCCGTCCGCAAATCAAACCCCTCCGTCATCGCCCGGCAGCCCGATGCCAAAACCCAAACCTGCTCTGGACGGAAACGCCTGACGGGCCTGACCAAGACGGCGGCGTTTTGGGCAGCACCCGCCGCGCAAAGCCTGCAAGCAGTGATTTGCTTCCCCCGGCTTTCAGGCTATATGAACGCGCAGACCAACCGGCACGGCGGATCATGACGACATCAATCGACGACATTCTTGAAACTTTCGAATTCCTCGACGACTGGGAAGATCGCTACAAGTATCTGATCGATCTCGGCAAGGAGCTGCCCGGATTGCCGGAGGAGGACAAGTCCGACCTGAACAAGGTGCGCGGCTGCGTGTCCCAGGTCTGGCTGATCACGGCAATCGACCGCAGCGGCAATGTGCCCGTGCTGACCTATCGCGGCGACAGTGATGCGCTGATCGTTCAGGGACTGGTCGCAATCGTGCTCGCACTGTTTTCCGGAAAGACGGCCCGCGATATACTCGATACCGATGTGGAAGCGGTTTTCACCCAGCTCGGCCTGAAGGAGCATCTGACCCCACAACGCTCCAACGGCCTCAAGTCGATGGTCGGACGGATCAGGGCCGATGCCGAGCAAGCGCTTCAGGCCGCCTGATTGGAGCGGCCCGCCTTGGTTGCTTCAGCCGGGGCCAGTATATCTATGAACCACGGCTGACCCGGATTTGTCCGCGCTTTTCGGGCGCGGTCATCCTATATCCGTAAATATCGGAAAGACACCCAAGGGCGATTTTCAATATGGCCTTGCCTGATCTTGCGGGCAAATCGCGTGCGGCCTCGACCTCGGACACCCCCTTGAGGTGACAACACACATCAACAAGCACACCCGCCAATGTCGGCTCCAGTGCAGCAAGTGTTGCTTGTATCCGATCCCGCGCCGCCTGAACATCATTTGAAAACTCCGCGCCTGCGGTCTGAGCGCCGATCCTCCCCTTTCCAGTTGCCTCCATCTTCCATGTAGAGCCGAATGACGGCGTCAGACGGGCGAACTCATAATCCCTGCGCAAACGCTCTCCGGCAGCAATCCTGTCGGAAGACAGGAACGCTTCACCATTCTTGTCCTTGCGGCTGGCAAGCCAGGCAAGCGGGCTCTCCTTCAGGTTGACCGTCAGCCGTTCGACAGCTCCGGCGGACACGCCAGAGCAGACGGAATGCGCCATCTCGCGATGCTGCTCCAAAAATCCCTCTCCCTCGCCGAGGAACCGCTTCAAGGCTTTCCGGCCTGCCGGCGACACCTGATATCCGTTCGCGGTCCAGCTGAGAAAATCACGGCATACGAGCGTCTCCACGACATCGTCCAGGAGCGGGCTGGCAGATCTGCCCTTGCGCAGGATCTGCCATCTGGCGTCTTCACCCTCCCCTTCGCGGCTCAGAAACACGCCCGGTGCACTCAAGGCCCTCAAGGCACGCATCAGAGCTTTCACACCCGGGCCGCCGCGTTTCGCCATCCCGCTCATGCGCACTCCTTTTTGCCAAAGGAAAAGACCGGGTCGTCCTTCAGCGTAACAAGTGTTTCGATCTCGGACACCATTCCGTCAAAACACGGATCGTCGCGCCGGTCCTCGATCCGGCGGCAGGCGTAGTGAGCGGTGGAACGATCCTTCTTGTACCGGCGCGCCACGTCGGCCAAAGACAGGCCGAATTCAACATGTGCCAGATACATCAGCAGCTGACGGCCTTCACAGACATGCTTCGCGCCACGGCCCTTCCCGAAAAAGTCCAACGGCGGCACGCAATAGGCAAGCGATACATATGCTTCAGCCAGATGCAAATGGGCGGCTACCCGGCTGTCCCGCAACCTTTTCAACGGATTGGTGTTTCTGGCGGCCTTGCGGTTTCGCCGGCTGTTCCCCACGCGCTGCATTGCACTCCTCCAATCGATCAAGACATGGCACGAAAACAAGCTCTAGGCTTATTTTCCTACATCTTAGCAGCACGATCTGGAGTGGTGGATAACTATCCAAACAATCTTAAAATGAACACCCCATATTTACGCAGGGTCAAAACAAGAAAGCCGCCTGCTGTAACAGGCGGCTTCAAAAGCGCATTGCTCTTTTATGTGAATTACTTGGCGCGTTTACGCTGCTGGCCGAGACCCATCTTCTTGGCCAGTTCCGAACGGGCAGCTGCGTAGTTCGGTGCGACCATCGGATAGTCTGAAGCCAAGTCCCATTTGTCGCGGTACTCTTCCGGGGTCATGTCATAGTGAGTGCGCAGGTGGCGCTTCAACGACTTGAACTTCTTCCCGTCTTCCAGACAAATGATGTAGTCGGGGTGTACGGACTTCTTGATCGGAACAGCCGGGCGAAGCGGCTCGGGCTCCGGCTCCTGACTTACAGTCGAGGTCCGCTGAAGAGCGCCGTAAATCTCGTTGATCAGGTTCGGCAAGTCTGCCGAAGCGACTGTATTGTTGCTCACATACGCAGAAACAATGTCAGCCGTCAGGTCAATGAGATTGTTGTCTACCGGACTCTCTGTCATCTTTCATCCATTCTCTGCAGTTCATAAATTTTTCTACACAATGCCGCGGGAGGTCTTTGCAGGCGCAACCGTCCAAATATTGAGATACTTCTGCGCTACAATCGGGCAAATTGATTCTACTTCGCAGTCTGCGATTTCGGCTTTATATACCTGCCTTATCTGAAGGACAACCCCCAGACACTTAAAACACAAGTATTTATTTCATTAGTCGTGCAAAACGGAAAATAGTGCAGACCTCTAAACCGAAAGCCTGCGAAATATTGAATCCAAACAAGCCTGAGGAAAGGTGGCTCCTTTAAGGCAACCGGTTCCCCGAAGCGGTTGCCCTGCCTGCCTGTTCTAGTGTTTCACCTTGAGGGTCTTGGCGAGCGCGTCAAGCTTTGTATCGGCACAAGGCCTGTATCCAACAGCATATGCAGCCTTAGCCAGTAGATGTGCAGAAATTGGGGCAGTCAAAAGAAAAAACACAACCCCGGCGATCGCACGCGTCACCACACCCGCATCATTGCTGTAGATTGCCAGAGCCAAAAGCATTACGCCCGACCCGAGCGTACCGGCCTTGGAGCCGGCATGCATGCGCATATAGACGTCCTTCAAACGCAGAATGCCCAACGACGCCACCAAGGCAAATCCCGCCCCGATCACAAGCATAAGCCCGACAACAATATTCAAAACAGCGTCGATCATTTGCCTGCCTTCCTGCGCGCAATGCTTTCTTCAACTTCCGTGACGATTGCAGAATCGTGTTCGGTGCCGCGATTGAGAATGAACCGGGCGAACGCCACCGTTGCCAGAAAACCGACGAGGCCGAGCGTGATCGCAACGTCGATATAAAGCGGATAATTGCTCAGAATACCGAAGGCCGCCAGAAAGCCGATTCCCACTGCGACAAGCATGTCGAGAGCAACCACGCGATCCGGAAGGGTCGGCCCCTTGATCGTGCGAATACAGATGAGCACGAAGGACACCGACAGGATCGCCAGCGCCAACTGGGTGCAAACGGTCAGGAACTGGTCCGCAAACAGTTCGAAGGATGTCATCTGAACACCTCCAGGATCTTGCGTTCAAAGCCGTTCTTGATATCGGCTATGGTTTGGTCCGGATCGGGCACATCAATGCAGTGGATGTAAAGCGTCTTGCGGTCTTCGGAGACATCCATCGACAAGGTGCCCGGCGTCAGGGTGATCAGGCTGGCAAGCATCGTGATTTCGAAATCCCGGTCGACAGTCAACGGAAATGCAACAATGCCGGGCTGCAATTCGATTTTCGGCCGCAGAACAATGGTCGCCACCCGCCAGGCCGACAGAACCAGCTCGTACAGAAACAGGACAATCAGGGAAATCGCCTGTCCGTAGCGCCGGAAATAGGCACTGGTCCCGACCTGTTCACGGATCAGGAATAGCGCCCCTGCCCCGAGCACGAAGCCGAACACGAGGTTGACGACCGAGAAACTGCCCGAGACCGCGCCCCAGGCAAGGGCCATCAGAATGTTGATCAGAAACAGGCCTTGCATCACTGGTCTCCAAAGACGGAACGGATATAGCCGAGCGGCTCGACAACCCCGCTGGCCCCGCGCGCGGTCAGCTCGAACATCCATTCCGGCTGCAGGCCGAAATAGATCACCAGCGCGGTCAGGATGCCGAGCGGTATCCAGATGGCCGAAGACGTTGCACCGGCAGCAGCCGCAGGCAGCGCGACCGCTGAGCCATCAGGTGTGCCTTCCGGCCCGCCCCGCCAGAATGCGTAGATCCAGGCCCGGCCCATGGCAATTGTGGTGAGGAACCCGCTCAACAGGATCGAAGCCCCAAGCCAGCCCCGGCCATCCTGAAAGGCAGCATCTACCAGCATCACCTTCGGCCAGAAACCGGAGAAGGGTGGCAGGCCGGATACGGCAAAACCAAGGATCAGAAACACGAAGGCAAAAACCGGATTGGCGCCGTAGATGCCCCCCGATTCCCGCAGGCTGTAGCTGCCCGTCAGCATCGCGACAATGCCTGCTGCCATATAGAGCGCGGTCATGACGATGATCGAATGGACCGCATAAAAGATCGCCCCGGAAATCGCCAGATTGGTGCCGACCGCCAAACCGGCCAGCATAGAGCCGATGCCCATGATCACCAGATAACCGAGCAGGCGGCGCAGCTCGGTTTGCGCCAGAGCTCCCATCGCGCCGGTCAGCATGGTCGCAATCGCAACCACCGAAATCACATCGGCCATGTAGTCGCGCGAGGCCGGCATCAGCACAAGGAAGATGCGGATCAGCGCGTAGACACCAACCTTGGTAAGCAATCCGGCAAACACTGCCGAAACGACAACATTCGGCGTATGGTAGGAGGCGGGAAGCCAGAAGTTGACCGGAAACGCCGCTGCTTTCATGGCAAAGGCCATCAAAAACAGTGCCGCAACCACGGCAAGAGTACCGGATGCAGGGTTGTTCAGCTCTGAGATTTTTGTCGCAAGGTCTGCCATGTTCAGCGTGCCGAACATGCCATAGAGCAGCCCCGTGCCGATCAGGAACAGGTTGGTTCCGACCAGATTGAGCACACCATACTTCACTGCCCCGTCGAGCTGCGGACGCTCGTTGCCGAGCACGATCAACCCGTAGGACGAGATCAGCAGCACCTCGAACCAGACATAGAGATTGAAAATATCTCCGGTCAGAAACGCACCGCTGACACCCGTCAACAGCAACAGGAGAAACGGAAAGAAGCCGTAGCGGCGTCCGGTATGGTCTACCGAAATGGTGCCGTATAGCCCGGCGGAAAAGGCGACAATCGAGGCAATCAGGGACAGGGTCGCACCGAGCGCATCGACGGTGAAAGCGATACCGAAAGGCGGTAGCCAGCCGCCCATGACCATGGTGATGACACCCTTGTCGAGCACGCGCGCCAAGAGCCCCAGATTGGCAAGCACCAACAAGGTCAGAAACGCCATGCCAAGACGCGGCTGCCATGCGGTGTTCTTGCGCAGCATCAGGCAGAGCGCACCACCGATCATGGTAATCAGGACAGGTGCCACCACGAGCCAGTCGCCCGCCGCAACCGGCTGCGTCACCATCGCTTGGGAAAAATCAACGGAAGCGTAAGATCCGGCCATTTCGGTCAGTATCCTTGGGGGGGAGCTGGGTCGTTTTCAGGTTCGGCGATGCGCATCTCGTTGACGTCATCCGTGCCGGTTTCCTGATAGGCGCGGAACGCCAGCACCAGCAGAAAGGCAAAGAACGAGAACGAGATCACGATCGCCGTCAGGACAAGCGCCTGTGGCAGCGGGTTGGCCGTAGCCTCTGCCGGCACATAAAGGTCGGCCGGGATCACCGGCGGCACCTCGCGCGTCAGCCGCCCGCTGGTGAAAATGAGCATGTTGACCGCATTGCCCAGGATGACGATGCCGAGCAGCATCCGCACCAGTTGCTTCGACAGCATCAGGTAGACGGCAACCGCAAAAAACAGGCCGATCAGGACCGCAAGACCGGTTTCCATCAGTCGCTCTCCCTTTCTTCCAGGGCAAGCGCAATGGACGAGATTGCCCCGACAACCACGAGATAGACTCCGATGTCAAAGACGAGCGGTGTCGACAAGGCGACATCGACGTCGAAGAACTTGAACTCCAGCCACTGGCTGGTCATGAAGGGCTGGCGGTAGACAAAGGACGGCAGACCGGCAATTGCCCCCAGGAACAGGCCGAACCCGGAAATTCCCATCGGGTGAAACACGATGGCCCGGCGCACCGAGGCCACGCCACAACCGATCCCGTAGATCGCGAGGGACGAGGCCGCGATCAAACCGCCGATGAAGCCGCCGCCCGGTTCATTGTGACCACGCAACAGCACGAAGATGGAAAACAGCACCATAAGGGCCGCCAGATAGGGCGCGATGGTGCGGAAGATGATCGTTCGCATCAGCGCAGCTCCGCTTTCTTGGTCTTGTCGTGAGGGGCCTTGACCGGGTCACGTGCAGGATCAGGATGCCCGCGTACGCGGATCAACGCCAGAACGCACAGGCCGGTCAGGCACACGACCGCGATTTCGCCCAGCGTATCGATGCCGCGGAAGTCAACGAGAATGACGTTGACGATGTTGCGGCCATGGGCGATCGAACGGCTGTATTCGGTAAAGAACTCCGACAGGCGCAAATCGAACGGTTGCTGGGTGATCGCGATCAGGGTGAGTGCAAGCCCCGTCCCGACCGCGATCGAGACCACACCAGTCACGAGCGCTGGACGCCACGGCCGGTGATCGCGCGGCTTGAGGTTCAGCCTTGTCATCACAAGGGCGAGGATCACGACCGACAGGGTCTCGACCATCAGCTGGGTAAAGGCCAGATCGGGGGCCGCGAACATCATGAAGATCAGCGCCACGGCAAACCCCTGGATCCCCAGGGAGACAATCGCCGTCAGGCGGGTCTTGGCAATCAGGACCGCGGCCAGACCGATCACCGCGATCAGGAACACACCCCACTCATAGAAACGGTACTCGGGGAAGTCGGGCATGGCCGGCCAGCCGCCGCCGAGATAGCCGGGCACAAGCAGAACAAGCGCGGTGACAGCAAAGATCACCAGCATGTAGGTCTGCATCCGCCCGCCCTGCACCGCACGTGTAAAGGCCGTCGACAGCTTGACGATGCCGGTGATGAACTGGTCGAACCCCTTGTCCGGTCCCCAGCCAATTGCATTCAGCGCGGCCGTCACCATGCCCCGCATGCGGTCGATCTGGGTAAACAGAAAGATACCGACGGCAATGGTGATGATCGATAGGATCAACGGTGCGCTGATGTAACCGGGGATCAGATGCAGCTCGACATCCGTCGTGGTGCCGTTGACCGCCGACAGCATCGGCCCGATGAGGTAGTCTCCGGTCGCATAGGTGGCAAGTGCGGTGATCAGGCCGATTACCGACAGGACAACCGGACCGGAAAACAGCAGGATCGGACCCTCATGGGGCGTTTTCGGCGTCTCCACCTTCTTGCCGGTAAAGGGCTTCAGGGCAACAGCAGCGGCAACCGCCAGCATCAGGGAGTTGCCGATGACCGCGACCGCGCTCAGGAGCAGACCGCCTTCGGGCAATCCCCAGGTCCCGTAATAAAGCACTTCCTTGGCGATAAAGCCGATAAAGGGCGGCAGACCGGACATGGAGAGCGCAGCCAGACAGGCCGCGGCAAAGGTAATCGGCATGGCACGGCCGAGGCCGCCCAGCTTGGTGATGTCCCGGGTACCGGCTTCGTGGTCAACCGCACCAGCGACCATGAACAGCGCGCCCTTGAACAGGGAGTGCGCCAGCAGATAGAGCACTGCCCCTTCCAGAGCCTTTTCCGAACTCGTACCGGTCAACATCACCAGAAGCCCGAGAGAGGCCACCGTGGTGTAGGCGAGCATCAGCTTCAGGTCTGTCTGGCGCACAGCCAGAATGGTACCGACAAGCAATGTGATACCGCCAAAGATCGGCAGCACCGTTGTCCAGAGCTCCGTTCCGCCCAAGAGCGGATGCATGCGCATCAACAGATAGACGCCAGCCTTGACCATGGTGGCCGAGTGCAGGAACGCGGACACAGGTGTTGGCGCTTCCATGGCGTTGGGAAGCCAGAAATGGAATGGAAACTGAGCCGACTTGGTAAACGCGCCGCCAAGAATGAGGATGAAGATCGGCACGTAAAGCCCGCTGTTGCGGATCACATCCGGGTCGCGCAGAAGGGCCGACATCTCGATCTGGCCGGTCGCGCTGATGATCAGGATGAAACCTGCCAAAAGCGCCAGACCGCCGCCGCCCGTAACGACAAGCGCCTGAATAGCCGCCCGGCGCGAGCGCTCCTTCAGGTGATTGAAGCCGATCAGCAGGAACGAAGTGATCGAGGTCAGCTCCCAGAACACGAACAGTGTCAGAAGGTTGTTGCCAAGCACCAGCCCCATCATCGCGCCCATGAACAGGAACAGGAATGAGAAGAACCGCCCCTGATGCGGATGGCCCTTCATGTAGCCGCCCGCATACAGGATGATGAATGTCCCGATCCCGGAGATCAGCAGCGCGAACACCACCGACAGGCCGTCAATATAGAAGGACAGGTTGAGGCCATAGGCGGGCGCCCAGTCACGGATGGCAACGAAGGTCTGACCGTCGGCCACCGCCGGAACATATCCGGCGAAGTGAAAGAACACCCAGGCCGGGACAAGCGCCAGAACCCAGGAGGCATTATGGCCGAACAACCGGGTGAGATAAGGGGCGATTGCGGCCGCGAAAAAAGGCGCCAGAACGGCGAGGATGGTGGTCAGCGTATTGCTGTCGATCGCTACAGGCGTCATGTGTGTCTCGGGTCACTTCATTCCGGGAGGAACATGCGGACTTCGGGCCACGTCAGGCAGCCCATGACAAGCGGCCGAACCGGTCAGGGTCCAGCCAAACATGACGAGGTCTTACGATCTACAATAATGCTGCGCAAGTGTAATCGACCTGTTTCCAGAATATCCGGCACCAGTCACTGGATTTCTACTGGACATGCAAGGAAAGCAGGCGGGCATCGGTGATCCTTATACAATCAGACAATTTTTCGTCTCCAAGTGGGGATGCGATATTGTTTGGTCAATCTCGAAATGACGAAAAAACTGCCGAAAGGACTTTTTTCATCCAACTTCCCGGCACAAGCAAAAGACCGCACGCCACGCTTGCCCAAGCCGGAATCCGGGGAAACCGGGCATGCTCACCGGGCAAGGCAAACATCAGAAACCTTGCCAAGGGCAAAACGACGCAGAAACGGACTGACCGCATTGTTACCCTGCCATGCAACCCGCCGGGCTGTGTCACTTGCAAGGCGCCCGTCTGCCGGCGTTTCGCAGAACAAACCCATCTTGAAGGACGAGCCGGCGTCGCTCATCATCCTTGCCGCGGCGCAAAATGCGACCTATCTAGCGGGGTCTGCAATAATCAGCGAGGGAGCCCGACATGACGGACACCATTTCCGGCAAGGTTGAAAAAAGCCTGGACGACTGGCGGGATCAGCTGACTCAGGAACAGTTCTATGTGACACGTCAGTCCGGAACCGAGCGTCCGTTTACCGGCCCGTTCTGGAACAGTTTCGAAACCGGCCGCTATGATTGCGTGTGCTGCGGAGCGCCGCTGTTTCTGTCGGACACCAAGTTCGACGCCGGCTGCGGCTGGCCGAGCTTTTTCCAGGCTGTGACACCAGATGCGATCACCGAGATCGAGGACCGTTCACATGGCATGGTGCGTACCGAGATCCGCTGCAGCCGATGTGATGCGCATCTGGGCCATGTGTTTCCAGACGGACCACCCCCGACGGGCTTGCGCTATTGCATGAATGGCCACGCCATGCAGTTTGAGCCGGAAGGATCGTGAAACCTCCTTCGGTCTAAACTTACTCGAGACGAAAAACCGGATTTGATCGGCGCGGTCCAGCAAGAACTGTCCCTGTTCCTGCCCCTCAACGGCCTTGCCCCAACTTTATGATGTCGCGGATCTTCGACCTCGCGCAAATCGGCATCGTGCCGTCTTGTGCGGTGGTCCCGCGCGAAGTGTTGCTTGCACACGGGGCGGGATGGCGGATCGGGCTCGTGGTCATGTCCACCGTTGCGGACATGACACTCGACGGCTGGCTTCCGGGGCGGATCCACGACGTCAGCGGACCCTATTAGCCCCCCTCCATCAACGGCATCGCCAGGGCCCTTGTGAATGTCGCGGATAGTGCTCACTCTGGTCCACACGCGCACCGGGCGCAGCAACATGACGCCCAGTTGAGCTGGAATCGCCTCCAAAACAGACCTGTCAAGATGCATTTGCATCTATCGGCGCGGATGATTTCCGGCCACCCTTTTCATATCGCGTTACATTCGAATGGAGGCAAACGTGACTTCTTCCTTATTTCCAATGGCCCTGCTGTTGATTCTCGCACCCGCCACAGCCCTTGCCGGCAAGTTACCAGACACCGCAAAACCTGTTTCAGCAGCGGAACTAACGAAAATATACAGCAACAAGTCGACAAACTGGTCCAAGAGCCGGGCATATTTCGCACCTGACGGAGCTTATTACATTATCGGAAAGAACAAGAACTGGTACGGCACCGGCAAGTGGAATGTAAAAGGCAATCGAATTTGCGCAAGAGTGAAATGGCGAACGGTAGACCGGAAAGACACCGGCAAAGCCCTGAATTGCTGGACTTGGTACAAGGACGGACGCGGCTATGTGATGGTCCATAACAAGGAGGGCCGAAAAAGCGACGACTACTATACCAGCGAAAGGAGCAAATTGTCTCGCGGCGACAAAGTTACCAGGACCTACTACCAACTGTCCCAAAAATAGAACACGAGCCATGCGCGGCCGGCTACATCGCCGATGGTTCTCTCACGATCAACCAAGTCAACTGATCGCACTGAAGGCGCTGACGATCAGCCAGACCTGCGAGAGCAGAACCACACCTACAACAAAGACATGATAGCCGGACCGCTCCACCCGGATGGCAGACAGAACCAAAGCAACGATCGCGAGCTGGCGCACGAGATAGGACGGCCCGAGTTCCTGAAAGTGTTCTATCCCTTTCAGCCGGGTGTCGGCGACATCGACCAGAAACAGAACTGCCAGCAGGCTGTAGATCCACGCCCTCCGGCGCAGAAAATAGTCCTTGTAGCCGGAATACTCCTCCATTTTCTCCGGATAAAGCACCGCGGAAATGAAGAAATAAATCGCCGCAAAAAAGATGTGAAACAGGTAGCTCTCGAAAGTCCATGTATCGACGCTGACGAGCGCAAATTCGAACCACCAGAAAAACGTCACGCCCAGCAACATGTAGAGTGACCAGCCAAGGTGAACGCTGTAGATCGGAATTTTTCCCGGATGCTGAACAAACAGCGCGAGCCCGTTCATGAGCCGCGCCATGCCCAGCCCGACCACCATTCCCATGATGATACGCACATGCACGAACTCGGCCGAACTGGTGGCGGCAGTGTCCATCACGCCTCCTCTTAATCGGGAAAGGCAGCTCCCGGCTGCAAATGGTGGTTGCGCCCAGCCTAGAACATCCGGCAGGTCCCGCTAGAGTGATATTTTTGACGATGCCCTGGACCGGCTGGCGTCAGGGATGATGTGCAAATCGCGGTGAGCAAGTCCGATTACAGGGGCTTTACCGGATCAACCCGGAAAGCCGCTGTTTCAACCGCGTCCGCAGCTCTCCGGTCCCGGCTCTGTGCATTGCTTGACCGGGACGGCAATCCGGTCGACGAAACCGCCTCTCAGAAGCTGACCGGGTTTGACTTGACGAGCCTTTCCCTTGCCCTGTCGTTATCCCTTGCGCCGCAACAGCCAGACGAAGAACACGCCGCCGATCAGGCCGGTGACAATACCGATCGGCATGTCTTCGGGGGCCATCACGGTGCGGGCCAGAATGTCGGCCCAGATCAGGAAAATCGCACCAGCGAGCATGGATGCGGGAATGACGCGTGCATAATTGCCGCCAGCGGCAAACCGGACAATATGCGGGATCATCAACCCGACAAAGCCGATAATGCCTGAAAAGGCGACCATCACGCCGGTGATCAGCGCCCCGGCGACAAAAACCGTCAGACGGAACCGGACAACGGGTATGCCGAGCGTCGAGGCGCTTTCATCGCCGATGGTCATGGCATTCAGATCTCCCGACTTGACCCAAAGCCAAGCGCCGCACAGGCTCAAGACACCAAGCGGAAACAAAAGGTGGCTCCACTGGGCAAGGCCCAACCCACCAAGCATCCAGAACACCACCGTGTGGGTGGCGCGCGGGTCCCCCAGGAAGATCAGGACATTCGCCAGGGCCATGACGATGAAGGACACCGCGACACCGGACAATACCAGCCGGTCGGCGCTGGTGGCCGCCGCAAAGCGCGTGACTGCCAGCACCAGCAGGGTCGCAATCAAGGACCCTGCAAAAGCCATCAGCGGCGCGGTGAGCAGGCCGAGGAACAGGCCGGTGTGAAGCAGCGCCAGAATCGCACCAAAGGCACCGCCGGAAGAAATCCCCAACAGATGCGGGTCGGCCAGCGGATTGCGTGTGACCGACTGGAGCGCGGCCCCGACGACGGCCAGTCCTGCCCCAACGAGGGCTGCCAGAATCACTCTTGGGAACCGGATATCCCAGACGATAGCCTCCCGCCCCTGCGACCAGTCGGCTTCGATCAGCCCGGGTACCATCTTGTTGACGGCAATGCCGAACACGGTGCCGGCCGGGACCGGAACCGCCCCGATGCCAACACCGATCACCATGGACAGGATCAGAAGACCACCTCCGCAAAGCATGGCGGCTCCGAACCCCCAGGCGCGTTTTCCGGCGCGAGGCCGGTCCCCGGAAGCACCTTCAACGGTGGCGGCGGCGTCTTCAATCCTGTCCGTCATGCCTTATTCGCCCCAGAAACCGTTTGCGAGTTTCCGGACCGCCTTGATATTGCGCGGCCCAGGCGTCGCCTCGACATATTCAAGGACGACGAAGCGGTCGTTCCGGACCGCATCAATGCCGTTCAGCGCCGGATTGGACTTCATGAACGCGATCTTCTCGTCGGCCGTGACCTCACCATAATTGACAATCACCACGGCTTCCGGATTGCGGTCAACCACCGTTTCCCAATCGACCCGCGCCCAGCTCTTGTCGAAATCATCAAGCACGTTAACGCCGCCAGCCGCCTCGATCAGGGCTGTCGGCATGGCGTAGCGGCCTGCCGTGAAGGGCCGGTCCTCGCCACTGTCATAAACAAAGACGCGCAAGGGCGCGTCCCCCTTGGCAAGACCTTCGGCGAATTCCGCAAGATCGGCCTTGTAGCCTGCAACAAGCGCTTCAGCCCGGTCCTCGACCCCGAATATCTTTCCAAGGTTGATGAGGTCATTGTACATGTCATCCATGGAGACCTTCGGCTTCTCACCGAGATGGATGCAGGATTCGGTCAGCTCATAGACGTTAATGCCGAACGGCTTGAGGGTTTCCGGCGTCACTTCGCCGCCCACCTTCATGCCATAGTTCCAGCCTGCGAAGTAAAAATCCGCATCCGCGCCGATCAGCACTTCCCTTGTCGGATAATCCGCCGACAGCTCGGGCAGCCGATCCACACCACTGCGCATATTCTCATCAAGCTTGTGCCAGCCGGAAATGCCGGTGTAGCCCACCATGCGATCAGCCAGTCCCAGCACAAGCATCATCTCGGTCAGGTTGACGTCATTGGAGACAGCCGCCTTGGGCGGCTCGTCGAAGGTGACGGAGCGGTTACAGCTTTCGACCGTGGTCTGCGCGAATGCGCTGCCCGATAAAAGCGAAATGCCAAGCGTCAGGGCGATGCGGTTCATAGGGTTTCCTCCTGAGGTTTTTACAAGTGAAAGGTAAAATGCCGGTCGCCGCTCGGCTCCAGCCTCTGGACCTGCGTGCTGACGGAAAAGGCGGCTGCCACCCGGTCCGGGGTCAAAACGGTTTCAGGCGCCCCGAAGGCAAGCGCCTTGCCCCTGGCCAGCACCAGAACGTCATCGCAGAGGCCTGCAGCCATGTTCAGGTCATGCAGACTGGTGACGATGGTGATCGGCAAGCCGCGCAAGAGCGCCATGATCTCAAGCTGATGCCGGATGTCGAGATGGTTGGTCGGCTCGTCGAGAATAAGCAGGCGCGGTTCTTGGCAAAGCGCACGAGCGACCATCACCCGCTGGCGTTCCCCCCCCGACAAGGTACCGAAGGCGCGGGCCTGCAGCGGCCACAGATCCATGCGGATCAGCGCCGCCTCCACGATCTCGCTGTCCCGCGCCCCGCCACGCGCAAAACCCCGCCCGTGGGGGATCCGGCCAAGGGCTGCAATCTCGCGCACGCTTAACGAAAAATCGGCCGCCTGTTCCTGAAGCACGGCGGCGATCTTGCAGGCCGCCGCCCGGGCGCTCAAGCGCCAGATATCATCGCCATCGACAAGAACCCGGCCGGTCCTCGGCTTGTGGAGCCGGTAAAGCAGCCTGAGCAGGGTGGACTTGCCAGCGCCATTGGCTCCGACCACCCCCAGAATACGGCCGGGCGTCAGCTCGAACGAGACCGGATGCAGCAGGACACTCTGCCGGTCCGGCCCCCACGAAGCGCCGTCGACAGCAAGGGCCGCACCGGTCAAGACACGTTCACCTTGCTGGATTCGCTGGCGATCATCGCGGCAGGTATGCGGGCCAGCGTGGTGCGGCGCAACTTCCCCGGACGGGTCGGTGACGAACACCATCCGTCTTCCAGACCCCGGTATTGGGCGGCAAAGGCGACCAGATCGTCGATATCCTCGTCCGGATCGATGTCACCGAACAGATACGTGGCCTTGCCGCTCGCCCGGTAGGCCACCGTGCAGGGCCGTGAACACCCGGCCATGCAGGCTATCCCGGACACCTCGAAGGACGCGCCGGTGAGCGGCGCCGCAACAGCCAAGGCGTCCTGCAACTTTTTCATCAGTTCGAAACCGGGACGGCAGTCGCTGCCCTGGTGACGGCACGTCGTGCAGACGAAAATCCTGTGGGTGTCTTCAGCCATTGCTTCGCCTCACGCTCCTGCCCCGCCGGGTCCGTCTGCACCCTTGTTCACGCCGTCATAGTTTTCCGGCGCAATGCCTTGCGATCTCTTCAGCGCCGAATGAGCGGCTGCCCTTGCGGGCACCGCCGCCCCCGTCATGCCATCGGGGTTTGTGTTTTGTAATGTTATTACATTACAATTGTCAAAGCCTGCAATGGGCTCCGTCGCGCCATTGTGAAGCATCGCCCGCGCGGCGCGGTCGCTCAGACTGGCGGCAAAGTCAGCCGCATTCAGAAGAGGAAGTGGTTCGGTCGTCCGGGACATATCGCCCTCCGCGATTGCGCGAGGTGCGGACAAGGACGGTCAGACCGGATTTTGGCGAGGCAGAAAGCCTGCAGGAACAAATCATGTCATCAGCCTTCTCCGGGACACCCCGCCCGGGTTGCGTTTCAGATCGTCCATGGCAGGTCTCCTGACTTGCGGGTCACTGCTTGCCTGAACCTTCCCGGGGCTTACCGGTGGCGTTTTCAGGGTCGCTCGCCGCTCACAGTTGCGGGGGCAGTCACGGATTTGGCGCCTGATAGCTACACCTCACCATGTTCCCTTTTCATTCCGATCCAAAGCATGGACCCGGAAACCATGAACACCTCTTTCCTAGAGCGTGGCAGACTTGCGGTCAATGCGATCAGGCGGCAGGGTTAGGTTCTCAACCGACTTCTAATGTGGGACTACGGCTTCATCTTGAATGATCCTGGCCGCTTCCGCCCACACATCGATGTCTTTAAACACATCCGGGTAGAGATAATGTGCTGCCTGTAACAGAACGACCTGACGTGCAATCGGCCCATTGGCCTCAACCCAGTGATCGCTAACGTAATGCACGCGGTCATTTTTCACCGCGAAGAGCAATTGCCAGGCGGGGCTGGTTTCGTACATGCTTCCAGCACCGTAGTCGTATACAAAAATGACATCCGGGTTCTTGTCGAGAAGCGTCTCAAGCCCGACTTCCATGCCGAATTTGCCGCCCGGCGACATCGGGCCCATGACATTCTCACCGCCGATGGCAGAAAGAATCCCGGCAGTCGTGTTTTCGGTATGAAATGCAAAGGGAGATTTTCCGCCCCACATCACCACAAAACTCGGGTGCGTGTCCTTGGGCGCTTTTTCGGCAACATCTGCCAAAAGCGCTCGAAAATCGGCATTCAACTTCCGCCCACGCTCCGGCTTCCCAAGAATTTCCGACAATTCCGCCGTATCGTCAAAGCTGCTTTCCAGAAGCACCTGATCATAGGCCAGGTAGGAGGCGATCGACTGCAGCTGTTCGGCATTTGCCTCGGTGTGGCGGCGGATGGCAACAATCAGGTCCGGTGCGGCCTCGGACAACACTTCGAGATTCGGCTTTGCGCGCTGGCCGAGCTGTACCATGTCAGCTGTTTTGCCGAGAAGAAAATCGGGATGCCGGTTCGCAACCATATAACTTGTCGCGACCGGCTGAATGCCTAGCGCCAGCGCGACATCGGTTGCGAAATAGGAGAGGCTGGCAAGGCGTTTCGGCGCATCAGGCACTTCAACCTCGACACCACGGTCATCAATGATCGAACGGCTACCGGCCTCCGTCTGCGGCCCAAGCAGAAGAGCACCGCCAACAAATGCGGCCGCAAAAACAATCCCTGATTTCATGTCTGACCGACCCTTGGCCCAAATCACTCAAGCTCCATTTATGCGTCAGCAACTGCACCCGCTGAAAGTTTGCCTTGCAAAACTCCACAAGTTTCTAATTTTCATATATTATAATTATTTACATGCTTTCTTTCGCGCAGGCCTTGCATAGCCTCATGACGACCTGCGGGCATCTAGTCACAACACTTCACAGATCCGGGACAGCCGAGCTGCCCCGGAGTCGAAGCGGATTTTGCACTATTGTTCAATCGGTGACAGCAAGGCCGGATTGACCACCAGATTGCGAACGCCATGCGCCCCATGTTCCTCAAACGGATTGTCTTTTAACCAAGAGTCGACCGAGGAAATATTAACCTTGATTACCTTCGGTCGGACCGACCAGCTGACTTGAAATGGAGAGGCTTCCTCATTGTATACCGGGCCGGTGGTCGAGCCGATGTAATTCACCGGTTTACCCGCACCGGTTGGCAGGTTGATTGCCTGATGATAGCCGTTCGCCTCGCCTACCATGTTCAATTCGGTGAAATCGGCTGCAGTTTCATCATTTACAAGAACGAACACAAATGCCTCTACCCGCAACTGCGGATTTACCGTTACGTCATCCATGCAGGCATTCAAGGTGGGGCCGGGGGCGACTGCTGCTGTTGAATACACATAGTGGGCTTCAATCGTGTCTCCCGGCTTCAAATCACCATGCGGACCGCCCCCCACCTGAACACCAAGAGGCCGCAACTCTTCCTGCGTCAGCTGACCCGAATAGAGATACCCGGTCCCGTTTCCCTCGCCATCGCCGTTGCCAGCATAGTTCGTGAACTCCCCGCCCTTGTGTTCCGCCCCCTCATGGAAATGAATGTTACAGAGATTCATTCGGGTACGATCCGGAGCAGTTGCAAACACGATCGGATTGGCCCCCTCGTTGCTGTCGATGTCACGCGGCGCTTGCGGACCAAAACCCGCTCCTTCCGAAGTCTCCGCCAAGGCCGCCCGCTGCGCGTCAATCACACTGTCAGGCACAGGCTCCAGGATTTCAGCCCGGACCGGCGTCGCGGCACTAAATGTAATGATGGTGATAGCAGCAGCTGCTGCAAGTATCTTCTGTTGACGCATCAATTTACTCAACTTTATCGACCCGTTAATTCGCTCTCCCACCAATGAGAATTTTACATATTTCAAGTCACGCAGTCCCGAAGTTCCCACAACTTGATTATTAATTATCGTAAAGACTTAACCCAGGAATTCGCCTTACACACACTGGAACTGGACACACATCTATCAATCTAAAAGCGCGCCCCTGGGTATCCGTCATCTCTCGGAAACTTTTCAGATACGAAACCGGCTCCCCAGCCACATCGGTCAGGGATTGCAAAAAAGCGGCGCAGTTCGCATCCTGATCCGGTCTTCCCCCTTGCCCTTGAGCGCCAAAAAACCTAACTCGATCCCATGAAAACACGCCCCTCCCCTCCGCGCGCAGATGCGCGGCCCGTCACCCTGAAAACCCACGGCATCGCCCGCACCGACAGCTATTCCTGGCTGAGGGCGGACAATTGGCAAGACGTCATGCGCGACCCGGACGTGCTCGACGCAGACATCCGTACCTATCTGGAGGCGGAAAACGCCTATCAGGAGGCGGTGATGGCCCCGACGCGGGAGCTGCAGGACCAGCTCTTTGCCGAGATGCGCGGGCGGATCAAGGAAGACGACAGCTCCGTCCCCTCCCCCGACGGGCCATATGCTTACGGGCTCAAATATGTCACCGGCGGCCAGCATCCGCTGTTCACCCGCACACCGCGCGAGGGCGGAGACGAGACCATCCTGCTTGACGGCGACAAGGAAGCGGACGGCAAGGCCTATTTCAAATTCGGCGGCGCGAGCCACTCCCCCGACCACAAGCTGCTGGCCTGGGCCCATGACGACAAGGGCTCGGAATATTACACCCTTCAGATCCGCGATCTTGAGACAGGCAAGGATCTCGACACACGGATCGAGGACACCGGTGGCGGCGGAGTATTTTCCGAAGACAGCAAGCATGTGTTTTATGTCCGCCTCGACGCCAATCACCGTCCGTCAAAGCTGTTCCGCCACGAGATCGGCACCGATCCGGAAACCGACGTCCTGATCTATGAAGAAAAGGATCCGGGTTTCTTCATGGGCGTCGGCAAGACCCAGTCCGGCGACACCATCCTGATCGACATCCACGACCACGAGACCTCGGAAGTCTGGATGATCCCGGCACATCAGCCGCTGGAACATCCCGTTCTGATCGCCCCGCGCGACAAGGGCGTGGAATACTCTGTCGAGGACAATGGCGACACGCTCTACATCCTGACAAACGCGGGCCAGGCCGAAGACTTCAAGATCGTCACCGCACCGAAGGCAACGCCCGGCCGGGAGTTCTGGCAGGAGTACATTGCCCATGAATCCGGGCGGCTGATCCTGTCGCACACGGTTTACAAGACCTTCATGGTCCGGCTCGAACGCGAAGGCGGCCTGCCGCGCATCGTTGTGCGCCGTCTGGCCGACAATCTCGAACATAGCGTCGCCTTTGACGAGGAAGCCTATTCGCTCGGCCTCGGCGGCGGCTATGAATTCGACACGGTCACGATCCGCTTTTCCTATTCCTCCATGACGACGCCGGCGCAGACATTCGACTATAATGTCGACACCCGCGAACGGGTCTTGCGCAAGGAACAGGAAGTCCCGTCCGGCCACGTGGCTGCCGACTATGTCACCCGCCGCCTGCAGGCCCCTGCCGCCGACGGTGAGACGGTGCCCGTGTCGCTGTTTTACCACAAGGACACGCCGCTTGACGGCTCCGCGCCCTGCCTGCTTTACGGCTATGGCTCCTACGGCATCTCGATCCCGGCAAGCTTCAACACCAACGCCCTGTCACTTGCCGACCGGGGCTTTGTCTATGCCATTGCCCACATCCGGGGCGGCAAGGACAAGGGCTTCCGCTGGTACAAGGGCGGCCGGCGCGAAAAAAAGAAGAACACCTTCACCGACTTCATCGCCGCAGCCGACCATCTGGTTTCGGAGACATTCACCTCATATGACCGGATCGTCGCCCAGGGCGGATCGGCGGGCGGCATGCTGATGGGCGCGATTGCCAATCTGGCGCCGGAAAAATTCACCGGCATGATCGCCGAAGTGCCGTTTGTCGACGTGCTCAACACGATGCTTGACGACACCCTGCCGCTGACCCCCCCGGAATGGCCGGAATGGGGCAATCCGATCACCGACAAGAAGGCCTATCAGTACATCGCCTCCTATTCGCCATACGACAATGTCGAGGAAAAGGCCTATCCGGCGATCCTCGCCATCGGCGGATTGACCGACCCGCGCGTGACCTATTGGGAACCGGCCAAATGGGTCGCGAAGCTGCGCGAGAAGAAGACCGGCGACAGTCTCTTGATGCTGAAGACCAACATGGACGCAGGTCACGGCGGCGCTTCGGGCCGGTTTGACCGGCTGAAGGAAGTCGCCCTCAACCAGGCCTTTGCCCTGATGGTGGCCAACAAGGTCTGAACACCACAATTGTGAATGGAACATGTTCCGGATGCCGGGTTGCAGGTCAGCCCGGCATTTTCCTTGCCATATTCTCCGGCTCCCGTCCCGGTCAGTGAATCCGGTTGCAAGACATCTGCATTTGACATGTGCAGCATAGAAGTCGGCTTGACGTCATAACGAAGTGATTGTCAGGGGCGAGGGACGCACCCTTTCGAGGTTTATACCCCTCAGCCGGCACGTCCTCATGACGACCTAGTTGTGAGTTCTGAGAAGGTTGTTCA
>NZ_SMMF01000125.1:0-276 GCF_009711355.1 Roseibium sp. RKSG952
GGTTCTGTCCGATCTGACCCTTGAGCTTGACCCGGACGGTATTGGCGGTAAGGACGGCGATGTCCTGCGCATGAGCTGGGCTAAGAACGGCAAGAGCGGGTATGTCGAGTTTGCCGATGAAGGCCGTCATATCGAGCGGTTCGAGTTTGCCGACGGGACGGCCTATGAGGCAGACGACTTCAACTTCGTCTGATTAAAACCTGCGGCCGGGGTCATGTGCTCCGGTCGGTTTTGCACATAATTGCCGCCATTCGTGCCAGGTGCCGCGAATGGCGG
>NZ_SMMF01000288.1:0-516 GCF_009711355.1 Roseibium sp. RKSG952
ACAATCGTAAACTGTGTCGTGTACAGGGGTGCGGGTCAATCGAAACAGCCCTTGTAGCCGGTTCCGCAGTCCGGTCTTCGCAGCCTGTTGAAAGCCTGCAAAAGGTATTGCGGAAGCGGCTGGGGTGGCGTAAACAGCCGCCACCAGCTGAATAGGCTAGGGCGATTAGCTCAGCGGGAGAGCGTTCCGTTCACACCGGAAAGGTCACTGGTTCAATCCCAGTATCGCCCACCATTCTTTTCAATGACTTAGTGTCAGATTACGGAATGGATTTTGGTTCAATTGAACCAGTTCGCCCATTTTCCTGCCCTTATTGATCCCCAATTACGCGCAAAAAGTTTACGGCTTCGGACGCCTCTGCCATGTGGTCGGGGGCAAATCTGGCGTAGACGCGCTGCGTGATCCGGTCATCCTAGTGCCCGAGATATCGCGATATCATCGACATGGAGACACCCGACTTCGCCATGTGGACGGCGGCGGTGTGGCGGGCGTTGTTGCACAATTTGGTTTCGTGCC
>NZ_SMMF01000336.1:0-636 GCF_009711355.1 Roseibium sp. RKSG952
ATAACGGACTAAATCTTGATACCTCGCTGCACGAGACGCGCTCTTGCCCCTCCCTGAAGGAGGTTGTTTGTCGCGCTTCTGGATCAAATTCGTCACCGCGCGAAGGGCGGTCGGACTCATTCACCGAAACGGTAAAATTTTACCCAACCCCTCAAAAGTCGAAAAATGCCTAAGTTATCCGGCAGAAGCCGTTCCGAGGAGCATGTATACGAGCCAAATTGCCAATACAACACAGGTCGTCACGCGACCCGTAAGAATGACGGCGCGAACCCGCCTGAAGGTTTTGGCGGCGGGATGTTTCCTGTCGAATTCCAATTTAAATTCGTCGCGCATGGATTAAGTCCTCTGCGGTCAGCTCGAAAACCCTCGCGAGACAGGTCGGCTGCTCAGTAATGTCGTAGTCCTCCAGCAATTCACCGAGACTTATGGCTCGCGAGTCCAGAAGCTCAAGGCGCCGCGCCACGTCGACTGCGGGCCTGCGGTTCGAACGAACCACGTCCAGGACGTGCCGCCGCTTCTCCGGAAACCTGGTCAGCCCACCTCCGATCACGTTCGCAACGTTGAAATCCATGCACGCCTCCAAGTCGTTCACCCATTAACGTCTTTCCTCCCTGAAGGAAGGGGTTTGCCGCGCTT
>NZ_SMMF01000481.1:0-1244 GCF_009711355.1 Roseibium sp. RKSG952
TTTCAACGATCAGGCGTTTGCCTTTTCCTAGGATCGATTGAAACAGCATGCCCGAAGGATCAATGAGAGATTGGAGTTTCTGGATGATCTCAGGAAGGTGAAGGGGAGGTGACGGCTATACCGCCGAGAGTCCGGGGTGCGTAGACTCTTGATCAATGAACATCTGATTTACAAGATCATACCATTGTTCGGGATAGTGTCCCGAGACGTGGTGTAACTTTGTTTTCCGGTTCTGGCCGGTTTGTCGGTTACAGAGCGGCGATCATGGCCGGGTCCATTTGTTTATTCTGGCAGATGGCGGCGACGGTTTCCAGTGTCATGTAACGGCGGGAGACGGCCCACTCATCATTTTGTTCCAGCATAATGGCACCGACGAGCCGGATGACGGCGGCGTCGTTCGGGAAGATGCCGACCACATTGGTGCGCCGCTTGATCTCCTTGTTCAGCCGTTCCAGCGGGTTGGTAACTGGTATTCCACCCTCGGTGCCGATGTTCGGCTGGGTCTCATCTGATCCGGTTTATGCTGCGAGCGTCCGGGACAGAGGCACCGGGAGCACGAAGGTGCGGGCAGGCCGATCCATACGATGAGCTGCGAGCTCGTGTTAGTAGCTGGCCGCCTCTGCGACTCGCCCGGTTGCGCCGTGAGCGCGAATCCGTAGTTGTCGTGTTGCCCGCCGCTCCCGTCTATCGAAACAGACGCAGGAGGCGCGCATGCGACGCGTGATCGGAATCGACATTCACCGGACCTTTGGGGAGGTGGTGATCTGGGAGAACGGTTTGACCCGCCATGAGGGACGGGTCGACATGACCCGCACGGCGCTGGAAGGCTTCGCCAGGCAGCTCCAACCGACAGACGAGGTGGTCATAGAGGCGACCGGCAATGCCATGGCGGTGTCGCGAGTGCTCACGCCCTTCGTGGCGCGTGTGGTGATCGCCAATCCACTTCAGGTGAAGGCCATCGCCCATGCCCACGTGAAAACAGACAAGGTCGACGCAGGCACCCTGGCGAACCTCTACGCGGCTGGCTACCTGCCGCAGATCTGGACGCCGGACGCGGCCACCGAGCGACTGCGTCGGCTGGTGGCGCGGCGCTATCAGGTCGTGCGTCATCGCACGCGGATCAAGAACGAGGTGCATGCGATCCTGCACGCGCATCTGATCCCCAAGTGTCCGCATGCTGACTTGTTCAACAAGCGCGGACGCGCTTGGTTGGCAGACCTCGCACCACAGACCTTCGTGAGGTG
>NZ_SMMF01000192.1:0-348 GCF_009711355.1 Roseibium sp. RKSG952
CCGCGCGGCCGGCGAAAACTCGAGCCAGCCTAGTGGGCTCCGGGCGGGTTCGCCGCCATCCCCACCGCCGCGCTCGATCCGGCCCACAGTCCGGCGTCTCCCGCGATCCCCGCGCTTATCGGGTCCGGGTCCCCATTGGGTCGACCAGCGGTCTATTCCACCTCGGCCGGCACCACCGACTCCATCCCGGCGATGGTCTGAAACTCTGACAGGAACTCCGGACGCGTCTGCATCAAATACCGGACGACGCGCGCGTTTCCGAGGAGCTTGGCGACGTAGCCGCGGAGAACGGTCAGCTGAAGATGATCCTGACCGTAGGTGTCCTGAATCTGGGTGATCCCTTCCTGA
>NZ_SMMF01000538.1:0-1668 GCF_009711355.1 Roseibium sp. RKSG952
CGCGGCCCGCATCGAAAAACCTTCACCCTAGCAGGTCTTGTAGGTTTGGCAGGCAGGGGCGGGTTCGCTGACCACAAGCCCGATGGCAGCCGTTGCTCCGGCCATTCCAAGGACTAGCGCAAAAAACACCGCGATGCGCGTAACCATAAAGAACTCCCGTTTATCAGCGATCGGTCATGTATAAACCGCCGGCCGTGTGAAGCGCCCGGATCGGACCAAAGTCTCTTTTCCGCGCAAAAAATAGCTGTTCGACATTTGCGAAGAGTTAATGATACGACAGATGCGGCCTGTCCATGTCCGTTTTGGTGGCAGCGGGATACGGCGCGGCAAGTGTGGCATACTTGCACCAAACCGGGACACCTGCGGACCTGTCTGGAAGCAAGATCCACAGTGAATGAAATTGAGAACAAAAAGGTTTTGCGCTGAATGAGCGTTGAGGTTGTCTTTTATCATCTCTTGCACAAGCCTTTGGAAATGGCGCTTCCGCAACTGCTGGCAAAATGTCTGGATCGGGACTGGCGTGTGGTTGTGCAAACAGGAACGCCGGAGCGATGTGCCGCCCTCGACAGTCACCTCTGGACGTATACCGATGACAGTTTTCTGCCTCACGGCACCGAAGCGGATGGTTTGCCGGAGTATCAGCCGATTTTTCTGACCTCCGGCCAGGAAAATCCGAACCAGGCCGACGTGCGTTTCATGGTGGATCGGGCCGAGCCTCCATCGCTTGCCGATTACAAGCGGGCCATTTTCATGTTTGACGGGCGCGACCAGGAGGCCGTCGCGGAGGCGCGCAGCCGCTGGAAAGACGCCAAGGCGGAAGGGTTCGACCTGGCCTATTGGCAGCAAACAGAAGCTGGCGGTTGGGAGCGAAAGGCATGAGCGACGGGGGCGGCGGTAGGCAGGGCATGGATGGACGCGGCAAGAGTGTCCACTATGACCCGGATTTCATGGCGCGGCGCAATTCGGCCAGGGCGCGGCTGGACAGGCTTAAAGGGGCGGACACGCCCAATCCGGAAGACCGGTTTGACTGGTTCCGCAGCGTTTACAAGTCCGCTCAACGTGACCCGGCGGTTGTGCCCTGGGCGGATCTGGCTCCGAAAGATGCGCTTGTTCAGTGGTTGTCCGCTCATCCCGGGCGTGGCAAGTCGGCCATCGATATCGGGTGCGGGCTCGGAGACAATGCGGAGGCGTTGTCTGAAGCCGGATACCGGACGACGGCCTTCGATCTCTCCGAAGAGGCAATTTTGTGGACCCGCGAGCGGTTTCCTGAAAGTGCCGTTTCGTATCGTGTCGAAGACCTGACACAGCTCCCCGTTGAGTGGGCGCAGAGTTTTGATCTGGTGCATGAATGCTACACCGTTCAAGCGCTTATGGAGCCAATTCGGACATTGGCGATCGAGGTGACCGCAGGGCTCGTGGCCCCGGGCGGTATTTTGTTGTTTTTGAACAGATGTCGGCCCGAAGGCAGCAAAGCGGAGGGTCGTCCGATCCCGGCGCTGCCGTCCGAATGGAGGCGCTATCAGGACTTCGGTCTTGAGCTTGTTGAGGAGACCTTTTTCGATGTTGAACGGCCCGGGCGGTCCATTCCTCACGTGCTGGCGGAGTTCAAGCGGCCTGATGTTAGATAGGAGTATTATCCCAGGGGAATCGGGCTTGAAGTTTGACAGT
>NZ_SMMF01000547.1:0-1744 GCF_009711355.1 Roseibium sp. RKSG952
GGGCTTTCGCTGGAGCTTCTACGGCCATGCTGACGTGAGTGTCGGTATCAGCCTTGCCGTTACGCTGTTGTTTCTGGCCGTTTGCGTGGCGGTCATCTGGGGTATTTTCAAAACCGGATATCGGCTGAAGATTTAATGCGGGGGCGCAAAATGCGAGGATTTCGCCTGCAGGGCAGCGCAGATTATGCCGTTTTGCTGTTGGCCTGCCTGGTGTTGGCAGCTTGCCAATCGGCCACACCGCGCTCTCCTGCGGGATCTGGCGCCGCACAATCCCTGGCAAACACGTCTGCGCCAAACGCAGCGTTCCTGACGCCGTCAGCCTTTGCCGTACCGGCCCCCTCGGCCGAGCCGCAAGGCTATTCCGAGCTGGTGGTCGATCTGAATTCGGGGCGCGAACTGCATGCAGAAAACGCCGACGAACCGCGTTATCCGGCGTCCTTGACCAAGATGATGACGCTTTATCTCCTGTTTGATGCCGTACGCTCAGGACGTGTCTCGCTCGATACGCCTCTGGTGATTTCGCCGAATGCCGCCCGGCAGCCGCCGTCAAAGATCGGATTGCGGCCCGGCATGACCATGACGGTGCAACAGGCAGCGCGCGCCTTGTCCGTCAAGTCGGCCAATGACGTTGCGGTTGCGGTTGCCGAAACGGTGGCGGGAAGCGAAGCGGCGTTTGTCCGGCAAATGAACGCGAAGGCCCGTGCGCTCGGGATGACACGCACCCGCTTTGTCAATCCGTCCGGTTTGCCGGACACTGCTCAGGTCACCACAGCCCGGGACATGGCGCGTCTCGGTCAGGCTCTGATCCGCCACTATCCGCAATATGCGCGCTACTATCAGGCAAAGACATTTTTCTACAATGGCCGCACCTACCGGGCGACGAACAATCTTCTGGGCAGGGTAGAGGGGGTCAATGGCCTGAAAACCGGATATATCCGCTTGTCCGGGTACAATCTGGTTGCAACCTCGGACCGGGCTGGCCGCAAGCGCATGGTTGTGGTGATGGGAGGCAAGAGCGAGGCGGCGCGCGACCGTGAGGTCACCCGTCTGATTGAAACCTACTATTGACCGTTCATCCGGGACCGTGCCGATGCCAAGTGTGCAATTTTCCGCAGCAAGACCCGGGCATGCCACAGACCTTGCCGCCCTGTGCGACATTGCCTCCCATGGCCGCAATGGGGCTGTCTGGCAGCGGGCACTTGAGAAGAATGGCGGTGCCGTTTCGGTTTTCGAGATCGGGCGGCGTGCGATGCTGTTGCGCAACCATGACCTGTCACTGGAAAACGCACTCATCGCCCATCAGGACGGCGCGGTTCTGGGGGCGGTTTTCGGTATGTCCCGGCCAAAGGACTTTGCCGGCAGCATCCATCCCGAGCGGTTCACACCCGAGATGACCGGTGAACTGGAACTCAAAGCGATGACCGGTGGCAGCTGGTATCTGGCGGTGATTGCGGTCTACCGCGAGTTTCAGGGACGCGGGATCGGATCCGCCCTTCTGAAACAGGCAGCGAAACGGGCCCGGTCCGGGAAAGACCGCAAAATGACGCTGATCGTGGCCCGCTCGAACGCTCCGGCGGTGCGCTTCTACGAAAAGTCGGGTTTCAGGCCGGTGGAGGAGCGTCCCTGTCCGCCGGTGGCGGACGGGCAAAACGCCGATACCTGGCTGCTCATGCGCCGGATGCTGGTTGCCTGATCCGCCGTAAGCGGCATGGACTCAGCTGCGAAGTGCAACAAGGCAACGGCC
>NZ_SMMF01000195.1:0-352 GCF_009711355.1 Roseibium sp. RKSG952
TGTTGCCACGCAGATGACGCAGCTTTCCTACCGCAACGCTGCCAATGCAGAGGTCATTGCGCAGGACTGTTCACCATCGTCCAGGACTTTTGAGGTCATTGAAAGTCCCGAAGCTTGCGGAATTGATATCGATCTTCGAAGCGGCGTCGCGACCCTGAAGACCCAGCTTTTTTATGTGAATGAAGCCGGTGTTGAGGCGTTTGTCCGTGGTTGCGAGATGTCGCAAACCACCTTCGCAATCACGGAAAAAACGGATGCGTGTGCAATCGATATCGACATGGCAAGTAGCAAAGCTACGGTCATGGCGCAGATGGTTTTCACGGATCACAACGGCAAGGAAGTTGTTGCCCGC
>NZ_SMMF01000325.1:0-612 GCF_009711355.1 Roseibium sp. RKSG952
GGGATGGCTCGGATACGCTTGACATGTCCAATTCCGATGACGGTATAACCATCGAGATTGATGACGGTTCCGGAACGGTCACGTTCTCCGATGGGACTACTGGAACTTTTTCGGACTTCGAGAGCTTTGTTGGAACAGGAAGCGATGACACGTTCTATGCGGATACGGGAGATACCTCCTATGATGGCGGGGACGGGACGGACACGATCGATTTCTCACACGAGATGGGTGGCGTGGCCGTGTCCCTTGATGAGGATGGCGGGTCCGTCCGTTTTCATGACGGCACCACGGCCACTTTCTCGAACATGGAGGTGGTGGACGGCACCGAATACAATGACATTTTCTACGCCGGATCCGGTGGTTACACCATCTCCGGGGACGACGGAAATGATGCGCTCTACATCACGTCGACTGAGGATTACACGATCACGTACTCCGATGATGATGATACTTCGGGTACGATCACCTTCGAGGATGGGTCAGAGGTTGTCTTCGATAGTATTGAGAACATTTATGGAGGCGCGAGCGACGGGACGACTGTAACCGACTACGACCTCTATTGATGGAGAAGTCGGCCAGTCATGCCTGAACCTGGCCGCGGCCAGGCTCAGG
>NZ_SMMF01000038.1:0-215 GCF_009711355.1 Roseibium sp. RKSG952
ACCAACATGGGCCGATCTTGTCTCAACCGCACAGACCGCTGCCGCCCGGGCGGGCAATTATGCAACAACGCCCCCCGCATCAAATTTTCAAACTATATCCGGTTTTGAAAATACCCCAAATGACCGCCACGCAAACGGCCAAGAACAACAACGCCGTGCCGAGACTGATGCCGACGCTCACATCGGCATGGCCGTAGAAGCTCCAGCGAAAGCCC
>NZ_SMMF01000103.1:0-258 GCF_009711355.1 Roseibium sp. RKSG952
CGCACGACAACATTCGAGCCGTTGCTGTCCCGGTAGGAAAGCTGGGCCATGACAGTTGCCTTGCGCCCGTCAAGATCAACATCGATCTCACAGGCAGACGTGTCTTCCTTGATCTCGAACGCGGTTTTGGACGGGGCACATTCCTGAACGTTCACTTCACGGCCATCGGCCCCGCGATAGGCAAACCGGCTGAACTGGCTCGCAAGACGGCCGTCCAGATCAATGTTCATGTCGCACTGGTCAACGGTTTCGTAGATC
>NZ_SMMF01000509.1:0-1462 GCF_009711355.1 Roseibium sp. RKSG952
AAGAGCGCTTGGCTTTCGCGGCTCTGCTTGCCGATTGCACCACATTCAGCGCCGGTCCGTCGGGCAATACGTTGAAGAAAAACGGACTAAATCTTGATAGCTCGCTACGCGAAGTGCGCTCTTGACCCCTCCCCAAAGGAAGTAGTTTGCCGCGCTTCTGGATCACACCCATTATCAGAACGCCGCAGGGCGAGAAGGTATGCTACGACGTGTGCAGCGTGTTCTATTGCTGGGACCGCGCGGAAGAACCGAACCTGTCCCCATTAGTATAACACCGCACGGCATTCTGAAGTTTTGCTTCTTGCGGCGCTGAATGCTCAAGTAAACTCTACGACCAATTAAATTCGCTCAGACACCGGAGTTTTCATATGAAAATACGCGTTCCAGTTTCCTTCGAGCTCGAAGAAAACACTCCAGATCGTGATACCGAACGGTTCAGGGAGTGGGTAACGGTGGATATCGCCGAGGTCGCCCCCGAGGCGGCTCCTTGCGTTCTGAAGACGGGCTTTGAAGCGTATTCGGATGCCTACCACAAGTTCGACGATGCGTTCTGGTGTGACCACATGAACGAGGCTAACACCGATACCTGTGCCGATATCGAAAATTGCCGCCTTCCCAGCGCCGCCGCTTCCGTATTCGAACACGAACTTTTCAGGGCTATGGGCCGGGATGACGAACACGCGTTCGACCATCAGGCATTCGACGCGGTCTCGCTCGAACCGAGAGACGCAGCGATCCTCTCCGTCCACGAGAAATCGAAAAACCTCATCGTGGTTGGTGCTAGGGTTTTGGCTCGCAAGAAGTCCGAACCCGTCATGATGTTCGTGAAGGGCATCGATGAAGACCTTCAGGATGCGATTTCGGGAATAGTCGGCGATCCTCTCGATTACACGGGGGACGGCATCGTTCAGATATTTTCCGTAAACACGGAAGAAGAGAAAATTCACAAAACCCTGGAGGAGCAGGGCTGGGATTTGGTCGGCAAATCCGGGGATCAGAAAAGCATCAGCTGGGTCGAAGTCATCGACCCAGATGCGTTCACCGAAAACATCGACCTTCGCAACTTCCTTACCAACATCCGGGACAGCCTACAAGAAATCGGCTGGTCGGTTTCCATTGAGGCCAGAAGAGAAAACGAGGAAGCGCGGAAAATTCGGGCCCTAACCCAGAAGGCATTACTTATTAACGACGAAAGCCCCAACGTCGCAGACCAGCTCGAGTCTTCTGCACTCGAAGTGTCGTCATACGTGAAGAATTGCTGTTCACACAGCATCCTCGGAAACAGCCGCCTCCGAGAAGCGGTGAATCTGATGGAAAAGGCCGTCTCCCGCTGGACGAACGACAAGGACGCATCTCCCGCGCCCGCGATGTGACTTCCCGAGGCCAATGGTCCCACCGGATTATCAAGCTCCGCCGTGAATCCCGGTCCCTTAGGTCCGGGATACAAGGCGCTCCCGCGCAA
>NZ_SMMF01000525.1:0-1575 GCF_009711355.1 Roseibium sp. RKSG952
GGTCGAACGGGGCGGTCTCGAAAACCGTTGAGCGCGCAAGCGTTCCGAGGGTTCGAATCCCTCTCTCTCCGCCAGCCCCTTTTCCACTCTCCGCCATTTCGGCGAACCGCAGAACTCCGCGTTTCCTCCCAAAACGGCCAACCTCAAAAAGAGGCTGGTATCGTCCATGGTATCGCGCAAGGTATCGTCCGTCGTGTTCCTAGAGGCAGTTCGTCAGGAGCACCGGAAACATTCTTCTCCGCCACCTTCAGGAACACAGTGTTCCCCGAAACCCAAACGGCCCTCCCCGGGTCCCCATCTGGTTCGCTCGGGAAATATTTATCTTTTTCAGGTTCGATGGCCCAAACATTTGGATCCGGCACGCCGTGCGGCACCGATCCGGATCAGCCTTGGCGCTTGTCCTCACCGCGAAGCGCGCCGCCAGGCTGATCTTTTGATCGGATAACCGAGTTCCTCGAGAGGTGTGAAGAACTCGGTTCCTGGGCATATCAGTTGGAGTATTTTGATGATGACTGTGATCGCCGCTTCAACGAGGAAGGTGACTACACAATTTCATTGCGGGGAACAGCGACATATCTGCCTGAACCTTTACTGAAGATCAGAAGCGAAGCATCGATTGAAATTGAGGTGCGCGAGAAACGCATTCTTTGGGATCTGCGGTTACGGGACTCCTGGGAACAACGCTTTATCAGCGGCACGCAGTTATCCATGCATTTCTTTCCCATGTATGATGGGCTCGATTTCGTGATTTTGGATGATAAGGGAGAAAATCAACACCCGGTGGACTGCGAGAATGAAGGTGATCCAGGTGGGATTTTTTATCGTGCGTTGAGCAAAAATGCCGCCAGCCAACTCTGCACAACACAGCGGAAAATGATTGACTGCTTTTACAATGAAATAGACCCCCTCTAACGGGTCAATTTGATCCGAGGCTGACCAAGCGCCAAGAGATGTTGCAGCCCGCAGTCTCTCGTTTCTGTTTTTTGAGGGTGCGACGGTTCGCGGAAATTATTTCCATCGGCGAGTTGCGCCGGCGACTCCCATCACGAACAATTTCATTACGATGGGATATCAATTCATACATTTGGAGGCGTACTCCCGGAAAGCGGATTCCAAAGGCCGCTCCGTCGACTGGGTACTCGCGGAAGCACGACGCGACCCGGAAGCGTCTCTGCACGTCGAATGCCCCGCGCCTCCGGAACTGATCCACGGCATTAGCCTGGACGAACTCGCCGCGCTCCATGGCGAACTGGCCGACGTCGCAACAACGATCCTGAAGAATGGGCGGGCGCGAAAGATCCGGAAAGACCAGAAGAGCCTACTGACGGTCGTGGCGGCTTATCCGACGCCCACGAAGGAACTAACGGGAAATCCAGCCGAGCGTGAATGCCTCGCACGTTGGGAGCGAAGAACTGTCGAGTGGCTCAGATCCTTGCATGGCGATGACCTGATGACCGTGATCCGGCATACGGACGAGAAATATCCGCACCTCCACGCGTACATACTTCCCCGATCTGACGCTGAACTTCGGGCGTTACGCATGCACCCTGGGCATGAAGCTAAACATGCGATTAT
>NZ_SMMF01000338.1:0-647 GCF_009711355.1 Roseibium sp. RKSG952
TGCCTCGAGGCAACAGAGCAGCCTAAATGGATGGCAGCAAACGACCTAGACGTGCTGCAATACACCTTTTCCCACCAGCGCTTGTCTTCCTATCCGCCGGACCTGTAAACGCCATTGGCTGCGATCAGCTGCTGATGGCTGGATTGACTTCGATATCCACTATGTGGATTTGGGAGGGCCGAGCTACGACCCGTGGCAGCCCGCACAAGGCGCTTCTCGGCAGCCGCTGGCTTCTTTCGGTTTGGCAGTGTAATCCCTTGAAAGTTGTCCGGGTAGGGCAGGAATAGAGGGACGGGCCCAAAGGCATTACGAGCGGCGACAGCTCTATCCCAGGTTGGGCCAATTCTGGGTCGTACTGAAAGACGACAAACCCATCCTCCGGCAATCACGAAACAGCCGCGACCGCTCGCCCCCAGAGATTGTTTGATGATCATGTGTTTTTAACGGCCATATATGACCTCATATTCCGAATTACCGGGACCTGTAGGCCACATATGGCCTCTTACTATACGTCAGTAAAAATCCTTCAATCGGGCATTATTTTACGTCGCGGGAACGCCGCGGTTCTGGACGTGAAGGAAGGGCGCAGGCTTCCCGATGAAGCGCCAACTGGACGAATGGTTGCTTGAGGCACCATCCCGAAAATC
>NZ_SMMF01000289.1:0-516 GCF_009711355.1 Roseibium sp. RKSG952
TCGGTTTCCATCATAGTCGCGATGTGGCGGCGGGACCAAGCTTGAGCGGCAAGCGTCGAGCGCTTGTGTGAGCGATTTCATCGACGCGGAGCGTGATTTTGGCGCTTCGAACGCTGTTTGTGAGGGGCTGGTCGGAATAGCAGACACGCCAATGCTGCCTCTGAAGCGGCGCTGAACATATCTGATCGCGGTGACGCTCATGCCGGAACCGGGTTGTCTGGTGGCCCGCGCAGACCATTGATCAGGTCGAGCACCCCCGCGAATATCTTCCGCGGCAGGGCGGCGGCGGCCATCTGGAAGATGGCGTAGCGCCCATGACGCACAAGGCGCGCGCCGGTCTTGATCAGGCGTTCGCGCAGGCTTGTCAGGGACCACGTCTCGATCACCTCCGGTGTTGCCAGCGTGCGCAGGAAGTTCGCGAGGTTGTAGGCCAACGCATGAAGCTGAAGGCGCACCTCGTTGGCGGCGAACTTCATGCAGGACAGACGGGTCCACTTGATCGCGTACTTGCCTTCC
>NZ_SMMF01000405.1:0-844 GCF_009711355.1 Roseibium sp. RKSG952
CCGTCCTTCAGGGCGGGGAAGACGTTAATGGAGTCGAATCCCATCGCATCCGTCATCCTGTCCCCTTCAGTTCGACCTCGAGACGAACGCGCGCTTCCGAAAGTACAAAGTCAGGAGACGACTGGTTTCAGGCTTTCGCGAATGAAGAAGAATTCCCCCTGAGGGTCCTTTCGATATCGAAAGGCAACTTCGGAGCCCTTATCCACAAGCATTGACTGCCCTCGCTGCCGGGAATGGTATTTCCTTCCGCCGACCGTCACGACGTGATCGAACAAACCCGAGCGGCTCTCGACCGGGAAAACCACATAGTCCTCGACCCGCCCGAAACCGTCGTGCAATCGCATGAAATCGTTCACGACACCCCGCGCAAAAAGAGACGCGAACTTCGTGACGACGAACTCGTCGTGAGGCACGTGGCTGGCCGCAAGCACGGCCCACGGCGATATTCCGAACTCACGAGCATATTCGACGCACTGCGGAGATCGAGCCGAAAGACCGGGAATAATCGCGAGCTCCGTGTAGACCTCGTCGCATTTCGAGGCCCCCATAAAACAAAGCGCCGTAACCTCCGCCGCCTTCAGGTAGATCTCACCAAACGGCGTTTCGAGCGAGGCGTATGGCCAGTCGTCCCGCGCCCGTGCGCCGTTGATGGAGAACACACGACAATGTGCGTCCGCGAACCAGTTCGCGAACCCTGGTATTTCAAGCCTTCCCTTCGTATACGCCATACACCTGTCCCAAACGCCGACTTAGACACATTCTTCCCAAATCGAGACCTCCCATGCAACCCAAAAAATAGGCGATTCCGTGGCTGCCCCGCCCCGAAGGACAGGGCTTCCTGCTT
>NZ_SMMF01000043.1:0-222 GCF_009711355.1 Roseibium sp. RKSG952
AAGACACTGTCAAACCGAAAGAAACAAGCGCTCGTTGGGATTGGCTTTGCGCAGGTTGGGTTTCTGCGGGATTTCCATGGGTCGTGGCTTGGTTTCTTCGGTGAAGTATCCACTGACCCGAGTTGCTAGCAGCCTTTTGACTAAGTCGGGCCTGGACGTGCGTTGTCTGATCTGATTCCTTCTCTTTCCCCCTGACCCAGAAGCGCGGCAAACCCCTTCCTT
>NZ_SMMF01000341.1:0-661 GCF_009711355.1 Roseibium sp. RKSG952
CTACATCATCTACACGTCAGGCTCGACTGGCCGGCCGAAGGGCAGCCCGGTGCCACACCATAACGTGGTGCGTTTGTTACGAGGAACAGAGGATTGGTACAGGTTCGGGCCTGATGATATATGGTCCTGTTTTCACTCGTATGCATTTGATTTTTCCGTTTGGGAAATGTGGGGAGCCCTATGTACCGGTGGTCGCGCAGTTGTTGTGCCCCGAACCGTTGCCCGAACTCCGGAAGTGTTTGCGAACCTTCTGATAGAAACGGGTGTGACTGTTCTCAACCAAACACCAACCGCTTTTGAGGTTTTGACACGAGCAGTTCTTTCACAGAGGCTTGAACTCCCAGACCTCCGATTTGTCATTTTTGGAGGTGAAGCACTGGAACCTCGCAAACTAGAACCTTGGTTCAATTGTTTTGGCCCCGAACGGCCACAGCTTATCAACATGTATGGCATTACCGAAACGACAGTGCATGTAACTTGGCAGCCGGTGACTTTGGAGATGCAGAAAGTCGGGACAAGCATCATTGGCATCCCGATTCCAGATTTGTGTGTGAATGTCGTAGATCGGTATCTGCAACCTGCGCCGATCAGTGTTTCCGGTGAGATGGTGGTTGGCGGAGCGGGTCTTTGCCGCGGTTATCTGGGGCGATCTGGTCTGACA
>NZ_SMMF01000008.1:0-204 GCF_009711355.1 Roseibium sp. RKSG952
AAAGACCCCGTGCACCTTTACTACAGCTTCGCACTGGCATCAGGATTGTGATGTGCAGGATAGGTGGTAGGCTTTGAAGCAGGAACGCAAGTACCTGTGGAGCCTCCCTTGAGATACCACCCTTCGCACTCTTGATGTCTAACCGCGGTCCGTTATCCGGATCCGGGACCCTGCGTGGCGGGTAGTTTGACTGGGGCGGTCGCC
>NZ_SMMF01000661.1:0-3435 GCF_009711355.1 Roseibium sp. RKSG952
CCCCCCCCCCCCAATTCTGTTCGTCGCCATGCCCTAGTTTTTCACAGCAGTCTCCCAATAGAAGATACTTCAAAGGAATCCCCTCCCGTCTTGCAATGAAGGGGAGGGTACCATCGCTCAATTCAGATGGAGGCTTGAGCACGCGTGGCGCATAATCCCTCTATTAATTTGCAATTTGCATATTGCAAATTAATAGAGGGTGTGTTTAAGTTTAAATCAATAGCCTGACAACACGGACCGCAGCTATGCCGACAGCCGCTGAAATTCTCAAAATGAGTGCGGAGCAAGCAACGATCTTGTTCCCGGGAGACGAGCGCGAAATTAAGAAGCGCTTCCATAGGTTAGCAATGACATGGCATCCAGACAGAAGCAGCGATCCCAAATCAGGAGACGTCCTCCAGAAGCTAATCGAGCTAAAAGAGGTCGCCTTGAGGGGTTGTCTAAAAGTGGTGAGACATGAAGTACTTCTAAAAACTGACGAAGACAAGACTTTCCGCCTCAACTTTTTAAAGGAGAATCTCACAGAGGCAGGACGGATACTGATCGGCACCAATACCGTTACATTTATCCACCGCCCGGACCTGGGCGATATCGGCAGGGCAGAGAAGGAGAGGGTGGAAAACCTAAAATTCGCCAACGACATGATGCGCAAGCAAATGAGAACATTGCTCCCGTGCACTATCAAATCCAGCGCACTAAAAGATGGAGGACATTTCACCGTTATGGAGCGTCCTGCCGGGTCTGTATTTCTAAAGGATCTCATCGAATACCACGGTGGACAGATGCCGGTGCGGCATGTCGCATGGATTGTCTCGGGACTAATGAATATCGCGTGTTATCTGGAATGGGCTGGGTTAGTTCATGGAGCAATCAGCCCCGAAGCGCTGACGATTCAGCCCGAGAAGCACTCTGTCCATTTACTTGGCGGATGGGGTTTCGTGACGAAGATCGGCGAACGGCCAATAGCTCTACCCGGAAGGACGACAGAAGTTTACCCGAAGATCGCAGTCAAGGGACAGGCAGCCACGCCGGAGATCGACGCAAGTCTCATTCGAAACGTTGCCCTCGATTGCCTTGGGAAATCGCATGGCGGTCAACTGCTGACCGAGGGAACGGTTCCGAAACCGTTCGCAAACTGGATTTCGTTACCTCCCGCATCGCGGGCGGTTGCGGATTACGAAGCGTGGATGACTGCGCTCGTTGAATCGTTCGGACCTCGACGATTCGAAAAAATGTCTTGCACTAGCGCCAAAATCTACGGCGTTTAGCCACAAAAGGAGAAATTCATGGGATACGCAAGATGGGACCCCGCCGACTGGAACAGCTACAACACAAAACACGTAGCAGGGAAATCCGCTTCTGAGATCTTTACCTCTTCGAAGATGAAGGATTCGTTCGACCCGTCGAAGATCGAGTTCCGCGAGTCGAGAGACTCCGACATCAACCCGAACTCGACACCGATCATCCTGGCCTCCGACGTCACGGGATCGATGGGAATGATCGCGGAATCAATGATCCGAAAGGGTCTCAACACGGTCGCAACCGAGATCTACGACCGAAAGCCAGTCACCGATCCACACATCATGGCGATGGCCGTCGGGGATGCGGAATGCGACAGATCACCGCTTCAGGTCACCCAGTTTGAGGGCGACATCAAGATCGCGGAGCAGCTCAAGGAACTCTACATCGAGCGTGGCGGCGGGGGTAATGGTGGCGAGAGCTACATGCTACCCCACGTGTTCGCCGCGATGAAGACAAGGACCGACGCGTTCGAAAAGCGCCGGAAGAAAGGCTACCTCTTCACTATCGGCGACGAGCCGACACTGGACGGGGTCACCATGAAACAAGCCAAGAGGTTCCTTGGACTCGATCTTCAGACGAACCTCTCGGCGGAGGATTGCGTCAACCTAGCGTCCAGGACCTACGAGGTCTTCCATGTGATCCTGTCGACAGTCGGATACGCCAAATACCGTCTGGACGAGGTGAAACGGACGTTCGAACCGATCCTGCCTCAGCGGATCCTCTACGTCGAGGACCCGGATAAGGTGGCTGAGTCCATCGTGTCCGCGATCCAGATCTGCGAAGGAGCGAACAAGGCCGATGTCGCCGCGAGCTGGAGCGGCGACACCTCCCTGGTGGTAGCAAACGCGGTTCGCGATCTGGCGACGGGCGGCGGCACCGGGATCCGGCGCCTGACATAGGGAGATGAGAGCATGACGAAGATCGCAAAAGCGGTCATCGGTTCCGGATACGGCGACGAGGGAAAAGGCCTGATGACTGACTACCTCGCCGCCACAATCCCGGATGCCGTGATCGTAAGGACGAATGGAGGGGCACAGGCCGGACATACGGTCGTCACCCCGGAGGGCGTGCGCCACGTGTTTCACCACGTCGGATCGGGCGCTCTCGCCGGAGCGCGCACCCACCTCTCCAGATTCTTCGTCGCGCACCCGATGTTCTTCCTGAACGAAATGGAGGTTCTCGCCGGCATGGGCGCGAACACCGAGGTCACGATCGACCCGAGAGCGCTCGTGACAACGCCGTACGACATCATGGTCAATCAGATCATCGAATCCCGACGGGCGAAAGGCCGGCACGGAAGCTGCGGCATGGGATTCGGCGAGACGATCGAGAGGTCAAACGAAAGACTGTTTGAGATTACAGCCCGTGACCTCAAACGCAACGTCAGACCGCTGCTCAGACGCATACGTGAGCAATGGGTGACGCGGCGCCTCGAGAAACTCGGCGTGAACGACCCTACGGAAGACGAACTTGCACCCGTTCAAAGCGATGAAATCCTCGAGAGATTCGCACAAGACTGCGAGCGCTTCCGGGAGCTGGTTCGGCTTCGCGATGACGAGGACCTCGGCCGCGAGGAAGCCGTCATCTTCGAGGCCGCTCAAGGACTTATGCTCGACCAGGACTACGGATCATTCCCGCACGTGACCAGGTCGAACACGGGTATGCCAAATATCGCCGCCGTGTGTCTGGAGGCCGGGATCGAGGTCGTCGACATCTATTACATGACCCGGGCCTACACCACCCGTCACGGGGCGGGACCGCTTCGAAACGAGACCGAATCCCTAAAGGGAATGGAGGTGAACGATCCGACGAACGCCGCGAACGAGTGGCAGGGCGCGTTGCGTCTGGCACCGCTCGATGTTGACGGCTTGGTTCGAGCCATTCGACACGATCTCGCGCGCGTGGGGAACGAACTCGATGTCAGACCAGGCATCGTCGTAACCTGTATGGATCAGATCGTCGGCGATACCGCCCCAGTCGAGGTCGCCGGCAAGATCCTCGACGAGGACAAGTCCTCTCTTCTCGGCGATTTCGGGAACGAATGGGCGCCGTACATTCTTTGGGGCGCGTCCTACGGACCCACCAGGAACGACGTAAGGCTGGTTAACGTCTTCCCCGCCCTGCGGGACGTGG
>NZ_SMMF01000849.1:0-16811 GCF_009711355.1 Roseibium sp. RKSG952
TGAAAACCGCCGTGCGTGAGAGCGTACCGTGGGTTCGAATCCCACCCCTTCCGCCACTAACTTCATTGCGAAATTGCATTCGGGTCCCTTGCGGGGCCTTTTTCTTTATGTGTCAAAGGGGTTTGGCGAAAACCATCCGCCCTTCGGAGACCGGATGCCTGTCCGGTTTCGGTCTCTGTAGGCCCTGTGTCTCTTTCCGACCGCACCTCGACCTTTGGGGGTCGGATTCAAAAGTTTCATTGTTTTCAATAGTGATACGAAATCACACTGCGCCTTTGTTGCAACCGTTCCATCCGGTAACTGAAACGATCAAGGGCGTAACACAGGCGGCGAGGCACTTCGCATAAGGTCGTGGATTTGCGTAACGTTTCCGATGACAATAGGGTTTTCCGCCCCTAGCCTGGCCACATGTCAAACGGACCTTGGACTGATTCTGAAAACGATCTGATCGTTGCAGATTATTTTGAAATGTTGGCAGACGACATTGCCGGCCGGCGCTATAGCAAAGCCGAGCATCGGCGGACTCTTCTGCCGATTTTGAATGATCGTTCAGAGGGGTCTGTCGAATTCAAGCACCAAAACATCAGTGCGGTTCTGAAGGGTCTTGGGGAGGACTGGATCCCCGGTTACAAGCCTGCGTTCAATTTTCAATTGTCGTTGCTGGACGCCGTGGCGCGCTGGCTTGCACAGAACCCGGGTTGGTTGGCTCGCACACCCTCAGCGGTCCAAACCAACCAATTGCATGAAGCAACTCAAATATGGATTGGCCCGCCACCAACAACGTCCAATCGAGAGCCCCCGAAAGAGCTCGAGCAAATGCTCCACATTGCCCGCAAATTCGACGTGGCGGATCGGGACGCACGGAATCGGGCTCTCGGCCGCGCCGGAGAGGAACTTATTCTGGTGCACGAACGCTCGGCATTGCGAACTGCAGGACGTAATGACCTGGCGCGCAAAGTCCGATGGGTCTCAGAGGAGGACGGAGACGGTGCAGGCTATGACATTGCGAGCTTCACACCGGATGGCCGGTCACGTTTGATTGAAGTGAAAACCACCAATGGTTGGGAGCGGACTCCGTTTCATGTCACGCGCAACGAACTGGCGGTAGCGGAAGAACGGCGCTCAGAGTGGTGTCTGCTCCGGATCTGGGGCTTCTCGCGAGAACCCAAGGCCTTCGAATTGTATCCGCCACTTGATGCCCATGTCTCGCTGACAGCCACGTCATTTCAGGCGAGTTTCAACTGAAGGTCAGCGAAACGCCCTTTCAACCTGCTCTTGCCAAGTCGCTGTTGACAGATTGGAAAGATCGCGCAAGCTGATCGCCGGGGCCTCGCGGGCGCAGGTCAAGAGCTTCAGAACCTCCGGCGCCAAATAGGCAAGCCGAAGCTGTCGGCTGACATAGCGCTCGGCAAGGCCGACGGACTCGCCTAGCTCCTTTATAGTAGCGAACTCGCCTGCCTCCATGCGCCGGCGCCAGCTCCAAGCCTGACCAATCGCGCGCAGAATATGAGGGTCCTGTGTACGGTCGGCGCTCGGACTGCAACTTGCAGGCACCATGAGCTTTGGGCGGCCGTTCTTCTTCCTCAGCTTGAGCGGGATCAGAATGCGGATAGTGTTGTGTTGACCGGTCATTCGGCAGCGTCTTTCATGTCTTGCGGGGCGACCATCTCACGGATGACGCCGGCTATCCCCTCGCGGCGGATGTCGACCTCCAGCCCTTCGGCAGTCACAGTAATACGCCGGACGAGCAGTTGGATGATCCGCGCCTGCTCGCGAGGAAACAGTTTTGTCCAGAGCATGTTGAAGTCATGCAGGGCGGCGATGACATTTGCCTCGGACAACTGGGCCTCTTCATTCTTGAGGGCGGCGAGAACCTGCGTCACCACCTCGGGCGTTTGAAGTATCCGGCGCACTTCCCTTACAATGGCGTCTTCAGCCATGCCAGCGGGCAGGCGCACCGGCGCAGGATCGTCACCGGCAAAGACTTCCTGCGTCCGGTTCTTGATCACATCCATCGACACGTAATAACGATAGAGCTTTGCGCCTTTCCTCGTTGCCGTCGGCGTCATGGCCGCTCCAGTATCGCTGAACATCAGCCCCTTGAGCAATGCTGGCTCCTGCATGCGGCTGTTGCTCGCCCGGGTGTGACGATTGCCCTTAAGAATGACATGAACCTGATCCCAAACCCTTTGATCGACGATCGCATCGTGTTCACCCGGATAGACTTTGCCCTTGTGAACAGCCTCGCCACGATAGACCCTGTTCTTCAGTATGCGGTAAAGATAGCCTTTTTCGATAAGCGTCCCCTGTTTGCTAAGAACGCCATCCTTGCGTAATTCGCGCGCCAGAACGGTTGCGGAGCCCAGCTCCACGAACCGATCGAATATCCTGCGAACCGTGGCAGCCTCAGTTTTGTTCACTACAAGCTTGCGATCCTGTACGTCATAGCCGAGGGGGACGTAACCGCCCATCCAGATCCCCCGCTTTCGCGAGGCTGCCACCTTGTCGCGAATGCGTTCGCCGATGACCTCACGCTCGAACTGGGCGAAGCTGAGCAGGATGTTCAACGTCAGCCGTCCCATCGAGGTGGTCGTATTGAAGGACTGCGTGACCGAGACGAAGGTAACGCCGTTGCGATCGAAGACCTCGACCAGCTTCGAGAAATCCATCAGCGCACGGCTCAGGCGATCGATCTTGTAGACCACGATCACATCAACGAGGCCGTCTTCGACATCGGCGATCAACTGCTTCAGCCCGGGGCGGTCCAGATTGCCGCCCGAGAAACCGCCGTCGTCGTAGCGGTCGCGGGTGGCAACCCAGCCCTCGGATTTCTGGCTGGCGATATAGGCTTCGCAGGCCTCCCGCTGGGCATCAAGACTGTTGAACTCCATATCGAGTCCTTCCTCGCTCGACTTGCGGGTATAAATCGCGCAGCGAAGGCGACGGCCTTTAACGCAACCTGTATCCATTACCGCTGATCCTTCTTGCGAGCCTGCAGTCCGAAGAATCGATATCCATTCCAGCGCACGCCAGTGATCTCGCGCGCAATGCGTGAAAGAGATTTGTATTTGCGGCCTTGCCAGTCGAAGCCGTCCTTCATCACGGTGACCGTATGTTCCACGCCATGCCACTCCCTGATCAGCCTCGTCCCCGCAACCGGATTGCGGGGGTCCGCTATCTGGCGCTTCCGGCGAACACTCCCCTCGACTTCGTCAGCCAGAAGGTCCAGCATACGACGGGTCTCCGGATCGGGCCCGCCATAGGCCAGCTCCTGGATTCGGTAGGCAATGCGCGATTCGAGGAAAGCGCGGCTGTTGTTCGGCGCGCCACCACCGGCAAGCCTCTCCCACTCTGCTTTCAGGTTCTTCACGCTCATGGCCTTGAGCCCCGCAAGCCGCGTGAGTACGCTCTGGTCGAGACCCGCATCCTGTCCCGGTTTTGACTGTGTCTTGTTATGATGATGCTTCATCAACTCCTCCAACACGGATAGGTTTTCTCCGACGACCAACGCTCTTTCGGGGCGGAGAGTCCACGGAACTGTCTCCGGTGGCGGCAGATAATGGACTGGACTTTTCAGAATTCAGGCGAATGACACCGGCCGCCAGAATGCGACCAATTTCGCTAATGCGCATGTCGGCGGACATGCGTTCCGGGCATAGGGGATTGGGCCCGGATAGCGGGCCTTTGGTGAGCAGGGGCATGGTTGTTTTCGCGATTGATGTGATGGGGAAGTGTGTCGCGAAATCAGGTATAATTCAAGTAAATCAATATGTTGAAGACAAGGGCGGCGTATTCGAACTGTAGCGAAGCCCTGCGCAGTGGAAACAGTTGTGTTTAACGCGGCGAGCATGACCGCCGTGACGAATCAGCCCGTCCGGTTACTCATGAACCTGTCGTAACTGTCCCGAATTGGCTCTTCCTCAAAATCGGAAGTGTCCCATCGGGAGGGAGCATGATCGGGATAGAGCAGCAACGAAATCGTCATCAGATCATTGCTGGGTGAAAACACGGTCATCTCGCGCACGGGCTCGGAGCCAGGCCAGACCCCAGCCGGGTGATCATGGCCGTGGCGGCCTTCATCGGCATCCACCTCCAAAGCGGCAAGTGAGGCTGGCGGCAACTCGATCACGGTCTGCCGGGCGCGGTAGAAGATTCCGGATTTCAACAGAGGCTCACTGCTCCAGGCCCAATCAATGAACCCTTCCTTGCCGACCACAATCATCGCGCGCTTGTCGGTGATGGTCATCCATTTCAGGATCGCGGCCGTCATCGAAACAGCGTAACGGTCCGCCAACCCGGTCATGAGGTCCAAGTCGACGCCCCTGCCCTTGATCTGCTCCCGGAAATCGTCGAACGGCATCAGCAGGTAGGAGGCGAAAGTGTTCGCTTCCGCCTCGATCCTGTTTCGGCCTGCATCCCAATCGCTCATATTACGATTAGTGCATGTCAGCCCTCCGGGATGGGACGGACGATGCAGAAAATAATGGCCCAACTCATGCGCGAGCGTAAAGTTGCGCCGACCCTGCGAGCGGATGGTTTTGTTATAAATGATCCCCCATTCGCCGGGATGCTCGGGAACCGGCATCAACATGCCTTCGACGCCTTTGGAGAGCTCCAATCCATCAACCTCGGTGATCGGAGCATCCGGAAAATACTGACGCGAAAAATCCTTTGCAATGGAGGCCACATCAATGGGAAACCGAGGCATCCCATGCGCCGCCTGATAAATGGGCAGGATTTTGGTCAGCTTGGCAGCCCAGCCCTGAGGCGTCGTTGGCAAATTCAATCCTTCTTACCCCACATATCAATCATCTGGCTTATCTTCTGTTGGTCTCCGGGGTCCAGCTTACTGAATTTACGGAAAAAAGCTTCCTTCAAAACTTCGTCGCCGGGTTCATCGCTGTTGTCGAGGAGATAATCCGTCGTGACTTCAAGAGCCCTGGCAATACTTGTCAGCTTTTCGCCGGAAGGTTTTCTCGTATCGCGATTCTCGAGTTCCCAGATGTAACTCTTGCTTGAGTCGGAAAGCTCGGCAAGCTTGTCGAGAGAATATCCCTTTTCCTGACGGTGGCGCTTGATCTTGGCGCCGAGGGAGGTGGTCATCGTATCATCCCGGGTTTCCTTGGTTGCAGGACTGTCGTTCGACATATCGAACAAAATTGTGTTGCAAGTGTAGACTCTGCAACTTGTTCGGTATATATCGAACAACATCGTACCACCTTTTGGAGAATTTGTCCTCCCACCCTGACCAAGAAAGACCACTGATGACCGCAATTGCCGCTTTTCTTCGCAAGACCCCTGTGACGCGCCTGCAGGATTATTTCACAACTGCCGGGTTCACTTCCCTTCCACCAATCGACTGGCTGAAGCCCGAGCCCGAAGTGGTAGAACCATTGATCAAGGCCGTTGACGCGATGTCAAACGATGAAAGGCAGCGGGTTTTACTGGACGCGGATCGCGTGGCGGCTCTGGCAGATGAACCTGGCCAGAATGCATTGCAGAATGTTGTCCAGAACCGCTTGGCATTCGATGGACTTGAGGGCGCCAACAATCGCTCACTCTGGGTATTCCTGAACGAAAACGACCGGTTCCGGCTTGCTGAAGAAGTTCGCTACAACGACGAGCGTCGGCGTGGGCGATCCTGGGATGGCTTTGGGGTCGACGAAGGTCTTGATGTAAAAAAAGACTCGATCTCGCTTGCCGCTTTCATTGCCGCGATTCGTGAACGGTTTGAAACACCCAATGTGCATGTCGACATCTTCGATCGGCACCGGGTGATCCTCGACGGCGAAGAATGCGAACTCGTTCAGGTGGCCATCTACCGTGAAGGCCGCCCCGAGGACATGCTGGGTTTCGATGCCGACAGCACCTTGTCCCGCCGCATCGTCAAACCGGTGTTTGAAGCTGCATTGACCTATGAGGCGGCGACCGGAGTGATCGAGGTCGTGGCCAAGACCCGCGAGGATCGCATGGATCTCACGCGTTTCATGGCGAGGGACCTGCTCGGCATTACCATTGACGCGAACCAGCAGCTGCCGCTGCGGGAATACGATCTCAGCATGCTTTTGCAGCCGTTCGATTTTCCGACCGATCCGGCAGACGGGATCGCTAAGGTGACGGTCAAGGAACTGCGGTTGATGGATCTCGGGGATGCGAAAGAGCGCATCACGCTGGAGTCCATGTCGGGCGCGGACCGGTCGATCTGGGAGATGGCCAAGCATCGCATTGGTCTGGACATCGGCAGAGGTTCCTTCGTTCACGAAATTACCGGTGAGGTACCGGAATGGGTGATCACGCGGGCGCGTTTCACGATCAAGTTCCACCCCGGTCCGTCCGGCGGGCGCGGAAAATCTCTGTCACTGACCGTGACCATGCCGCATGGCTGCAACCTGAAGGACATGACGCAGCAAGAGCGCCTGATCGGCGAGAAGTACCTGCGGTTCTGGGGCATTCTGAAAGATGACAAGGACGAAGGCGACGTCCTTGAGTAAACGTGCTGTCGACCTTCTGCTGCGGGCCATGGAAGCTCGCAGCCCGTCTCTTCAGGTTTCGGCGCTGCGCCAAGTCTCGCACGCTACGACGGACACATTGTTGAAGGCAAAGCTGCTGGTTACGAGCGGGCATGTCCCGGTCGTTGCGGGGATGGATGACTACGAAGATGAGTTGATTGAGGCGACCTGGTCGGCCAAACTGCAAGCATACGGCTATCACGACAGCGCTGGCCGCTGGATCACGGTGCCCGATCAGGACATCGCGGCATGCGGGGTCGACTATGGCCTGGCACTTGCCAAGATGCTGGTGGCGTTCGAGCGTGCCGGGCCTTCCCGTCCAACACCCTTGAACGCCGATCTCATCTTTGATGCGGGAACCATCAAGCTGGCCGGGGCGAAGGCCCCGGTGCCCGTCTGGTTTGCCCGGCGACTCAGTGATCCGCGTGTCTGGGCGCAGCTCGAGGCGCTGATCTCACGCAAGCCGCCACAGGAAATCCGCATCATCCTGACCTCGACAGCCGATGGGCGTATCCCGGAGACCTCCCAGAAGCGAAATCACTTCATCAGTGTCGCGGATGTCGCAGGTGATCTGTCTGAGCTCGCGATTTCGCCGCAGACCCTCGGGGCGCGGGTGTTCCCCGAACAGGTCCAACGTCGGTTCCCGCTTGATCATTCTGAGGATTGCGGGATGGTGTGGCACCGCGGAGAAAAATTGACGTTCGGCGGGGACAAGCAGCGCAGACTGTTGCAGCTCCTTTTCCAAGCCTACTGGTCTGAAAACTCTTCCGCTCTTCGCGTGGCAGTCGTTCTGGAGGAGGCAGGCTACGGAGGCCAGGTCAACACGCTGAAAAAAGCCTTCGGTCGCCGGAACGATTGGAACCGTTTCATTGAAATAGATGATGGAAACTGCTGGATTGATCCTTGATCGGATCATCGCCGTTGCACTGAAAGGCCGTCCTTTGGGGCGGCTTTTTTTGTCTTTGAGGCAGGTTTTCGCAGCAACTCCCGATTTGCCTCCCGCCTGCCTCCCCAACGCCTCCCACGCCCTCAGCCATGTTGAACCCGCAACTATTCGCAGAAATCCCAAGGAGGTTTACATGGCGACAAGGCACCTTTCCCAGATCGAGCTGGCGGCTCGCTGGAACATCTCGCACCGGACGCTGGAGCGTTGGCGGTGGACGGGTGAAGGCCCGAAATTCATCAAGCTCGGCGGCCGCGTGATCTACCGCCTTGAAGACGTCGAGGCATTCGAGGCCGAGCAGATCCGTGGTGCAGACGGCGAACCTCATCGCCCGATGTCAGCGTAAGGGGGCTGCGATGACGATCCCAAACCACATCACACTGGCGGATATACCCGCCATGCCCGTCGGCGAGATCGCTGCGCTTCCCGCCGATCAACTGGCCTTGCTGCAAGAGGCGGCGCAGCAGGACCTCCACCGGGCCAGGACGGTGTCCGACTGGCTCGAAGGCGCGATCGCGCTGAAATACGGCGACCGGGCAGCGGAGTGCCGCCGTGAAGCCGGAAAAGATACCGGCATGGTTCGCCTCAACGATGGCAATGTCACCGTGACCGCTGATCTCCCCAAACGCATCGATTGGGACCAGGCGTTGCTTGCGCAGATAGCGGAGAACATTGCCTCGGCAGGTGAGGATCCGGCGGAGTTCATCGAAACTACGCTGAAGGTGTCGGAACGCAAGTATACAGCCCTTCCTGAGAGCTGGCGCAAGGGATTTGAGCCGGCGCGCACGGTCCGCACCGGCAAGCCGAAATTCCGCCTGGTGCTGAACGAGGAGGTGCGCTGATGGCCATTTCGCTTGCTTCCTTGCGCACAGCATCGGTGCTTCGGCCGCCGCGCATCCTGATCCACGGCGTGGCCGGGGTCGGCAAATCCACCTTCGCAGCCGATGCTGACCGGCCCGTCTTCCTCATGACCGAAGATGGTCTGGGCAAGCTGCAGGTCCCGCATTTTCCGCTGGCGACCGGCTATTCCGACGTCTCAGAAGCGCTCGACGCCTTGCTGGATGAAGATCACGACTATGGCACCGTCGTCGTCGACAGCGTCGACTGGCTCGAGCCGCTGATCTGGGCCGAGGCCTGCAAGCGCAACGGCTGGGCCTCGATCGAGGCGCCGGGGTTTGGGAAGGGCTATGCCGAGGCGCTGACCATCTGGCGTGAATATCTCGACAAGCTCAACGCGCTGCGGGACCGCAAAGGCATGGTGGTCATTCAGATTGCCCATACAGACATCAAGCGCTTCGACAGCCCCGAGCACGAGCCCTACGACCGCTATGTGATCAAGCTGCAGACCCGCGCCTCAGCGCTGCTGCAGGAGCATTCGGACGTGGTGCTCTTCGCCAACTACCAGATCTCGGTCGCCAAATCCGATGTCGGCTTCAACAAGAAGGTGACCCGGGCGCTCGGGTCGGGTGCACGCGTCATGCACACCGAAGAGCGCCCCGCCTTCCTCGCCAAGAACCGTTACGGTCTGCCGGACACCCTGCCGCTGATGTGGCCGGAGTTTCTCGCGGCCATGCCCCAATCCCAATGAACTGTACAAGGACAAGACCATGGCACGTTTCGACACGTCCTTTGACGCCACCAGCGTCGAGCCCACCACAGCCTACGAGCTGCTGCCCGCAGGCAAATACCGCGCCCAGATCGTCGAGAGCGAGATGCGCGTCACGAAGAACGGCATGGGTCAGTTCCTCTGGCTGATGCTCGACATCCTTGAGGGTGAGCACAAGGGCCGGAAGATCTTCGACCAGTTGAATCTGGTGAACCCGAACCCGACCACGGTGGAGATCGCGCAGCGCACGCTCTCGGCGATCTGTCACGCCACGGGCCGGATGCATGTCAACGACAGCGAGGAACTGCACCTGATCCCCATGACGATCCAGGTGAAGATCCGGCCGCCAAAGAACGGCTACGGCGAGAGCAACGCGATTGCCTACCGGCCGCCCGAGCGTGGTTCGGCCCCGGCCGGCCGCCCGGCGAAGCCCGTGCCCGATCCGGCCGGTTCTTCGGTGCCGTCGAAAATGGCCTCCGCGCCCTGGAACAAAAAGGGCTGAGCCTTCGCGCTGCCTTGCGCCCTGACTGACGGGGCAGCGCGCAACCCCATCTGAGGATACTCCCATGACTGACATGACCAACGCAGCCCCTGCGGCTGTGAACAACCCCGGCTTGTCCGAAGCCCAGCGTCGGCTGATCGAACTCGATGATTCCATCGCCAAGATCCGCACGCAGATCGCGACGGCCGACCTTGCGCGCCAGCGCGGCCAGAAGCCGATCGATCCGGACTGGTTCCACCGGGCCCGCACGGCTCTGCGCCACCTGTGCCGCGAGCGGGCGGAACTGCTCGCCCAAGGCACCGGCCGCCGTCGCCGCGAAAAGCTCAAGGACGCGCTGATCGGTATCCTGCGGGAACGCCATGATCCCGAGACCTGGGATGGAATTCTGACCGATGCACAGGCGAGAGCCGAACGGGAGGGTCTGTGATGGTAGAGCTTCCCGAAGCCCCCACGCCGACCCTTACGGCGATCTATGCCGACTACGAGGCCCGTCAGGGCGATGGTTTCCGCGATCACCTCGGGGCGTCGATCATCGGCAAATCCTGTGCCCGGGCGCTCTGGTATGATTTCCGCTGGATCACGCCCGCGCGCCATTCCGGCCGCCTGCTGCGCCTTTTCGAAACGGGCCAGCTGGAAGAGGACCGGCTCGTGCGCAACCTGCGTGCCACCGGGGCGACCGTGCTCGAGGTCGATCCCGAGACCGGCCGCCAGTTCCGGGTCGAGGCCCATGGCGGCCATTTCGGCGGCTCGCTCGACGGCGTTGCCATTGGGCTCCTGGAAGCGCCCAAGACCTGGCATGTGCTGGAATTCAAGACCCACTCGGTCAAGAGCTTCAACGAGTTGACCGCCAAGGGCGTGGTTCTGGCCAAGCCCCAACATGCCGCGCAGATGCAGATCTACATGTACCTGACGGGCATCACGCGCGCCCTCTACGTCGCGGTCTGCAAGGACACCGACGCGCTGCATGTCGAACGCATCGAAGTGGACCGTGCCATGGCGGAGCGTCTTCTGGGAAAAGCCGGGCGGATCATTTTCGCCCAGCATCCGCCCGCGCGGATCAGCGAGGACCCGGCCTGGTTCGAATGCCGGTTCTGCGATCACCATTCGGCCTGCCATGAAGGCGGTGGCGCCGCGGTGACCTGCCGGTCCTGCCTGCATGCGACGCCGGTCGACGGTGGTTGGCACTGCGCCCGCCACGACCGGATGCTGACGCCTACCGAGCAACGCGCGGCCTGCGGCCGCCATCTCTTCATCCCCGATCTCATCCCGGGCGAGGTCATCGATGCGGGCGACGATGTCGTCACCTACCGCTTGGCCGATGGCTCGACCTGGACAAACGAAGCTCGTTCCCAGGAGGCTGCGCCATGCTGACCCTGCGCCCCTATCAACAGGCAGCGATCACCGCGATCTACGGCTATTTCCAGACCCACACCGGCAATCCGCTGGTGGTCATTCCGACCGCGGGCGGTAAGTCGCTTGTCATGGCTTCCTTCATCGAGGGGGTGCTGAAGGCCTGGCCTGATCAGCGCATCCTGATCGTGACCCATGTCCGCGAATTGATCGCCCAGAACCATGCGGAGTTGATCGGCCTCTGGCCCGATGCTCAAGCGGGCATCTATTCGGCGGGCCTCGGCAAGCGCGACGCTCAGGCGCGGATCCTCTTCGCGGGCATCCAGTCGATCCACCGCCGTGCCGCGGAGGTCGGCCACACCGATCTGGTGCTGATCGACGAGGCGCATCTGATCCCCGGCAAATCGAGCACGATGTATCGGCGCTTCCTCGACGCGCTAAAGGCAATCAACCCGGCGCTCAAGGTGATCGGGCTGACCGCCACGCCGTTCCGTCTCGACTGCGGCATGCTGCATGAGGGGCAGAACGCGCTTTTCACCGACATCGCCTATGAGGCCCCGGTTCGCGAGCTGATCGACGCGGGGTATCTGAGCCCTCTGGTCTCGAAACAGCCCGCAACCCGGCTGGACGTATCGAAGGTGGGCTGCCGCGCGGGCGACTTCATTGCGCGCGATCTGGCGGCGGCGGTCGACCAGGACGCCATCACCCGCGCGGCCGTCACCGAGATCATCGAGCATGGCCGTGACCGCAAATCCTGGCTGGCCTTCTGTTCGGGTGTCGATCATGCGCGCCATGTGGCCGAGGAATTCGGCCGCCAGGGCATCAGCTGCGGCACGATCTTCGGTGACACGCCGAAGGAGGCACGCGATGCGATCCTCGCCGCCTTCAAGCGCGGAGAAATCCGGGCGCTGGCCTCGATGGGCGTGCTGACCACCGGCTTCAACGCGCCGGGCGTCGACCTGATCGCGCTCCTTCGTCCGACGCAATCGGCCGGGCTCTATGTGCAGATGGTCGGGCGCGGTACCCGCCTCGCGCCGGGCAAGGAGAACTGCCTGGTGCTGGACTTCGCAGGCAATGTCCGCCGCCACGGGCCGATCGATCTGGTCCGGCCCAAACGCCCCGGTGACGGCGGCGGCGGCGAGGCGCCGACCAAGGTCTGCCCGGACTGCGACAGCATCATCGCACTCTCGGCGTCAGAATGTCCGGATTGCGGCTATGTGTTCCCGGCCCGGGAAGTGAAGATCGCGCCGACCGCAGCCACTTTGCCCGTCTTGTCGCCCAAGACACCACAATGGGTCGCCGTGAGCAACATCTCCTACAGCCGCCATGACAAGCGGGGCGGTCGGCCCTCGCTGAAGGTGACCTATAGCTGCGGGATCACGACCTATCAGGAGTGGATCTGCTTCGAGCATCAGGGCTACGCGCGGCAAAAAGCAGAAGATTGGTGGCGCAAACGCGCATCCGGTCAACCCATGCCATGCAACGTGAACGAGGCGCTGGTGCTGTCCCGCAGCTTGACCCGTCCTAGCCACATCGCGGTCCGTCCATCGGGCCGCTATGTCGAGATCACCGGCTACAGGTTTGACCCATGCACGCATTCCACAACGGCCTCTGCGCCGTCTGCCACCGGCAACCTCGCGGGTTTGGCTGGTTCGACCCTGTCTTACCCGTCTCGGACCCGCGACGAGACCAAAGCCGCAAGTTCCTCTGCAGCCGGACGTGTCAGGAAATCTGCCATGGGAGGACGGGCATGATCGATCCTACACCCAACGAGACAGAAGCGATGACCGTTGGTGGCCAGGAAGGCGGAGCCTTTCTGGAGAGCATCTGCAAATCCGATCTCGCGACCTTGAGCGTGACCGAATGGGATCAATTTATTGATGTCGTGGTCACCGGGTATTGCGATCACCTGCGCGAACTTGCTGCGCGGGACCGCACCCGGCTCGACGGCACGGTGCCGGAGGTGCCTTTCTGATGCAGAGTTTCTCTCACATGGCGCGCTACGGCGCGCGGCTTGTCACCAATGGCTACGCCATCCTGCCCATTGCGCCCGGCACCAAGAAGCCCGGCCGTTTCCAGCGCGGTACCTGGGTGGATTACCCGGAATGGAACCGCCATGCCGCGCGTCCCACGACCGAAGTTGAAGTTGGGACATGGTCTGCCTGGCCCGATTGCGGTGTCGGGCTCGTTGGGGGCGGTGTTGCCGCCATCGACATCGACATTGCCGAAGATGCTGAGCTCGCATTGGAGATCGAGAAGCTGGCGCGCGATCGCCTTGGTGACACACCAGCGCTGCGCATCGGACGCGCCCCCAAGCGTTTGCTGGTCTATCGCGCGGCAGAACCGTTTCGTGGCATCAAACGCCATCCGCTCGAGGTTCTCTGCCTCGGACAACAATTTCTGGCCTATGCCACCCATCCCGACACAGGCGCATCCTATATTTGGCCCGAGGAAGGTCTGGCTGACCTCGATATCGCCGACCTCCCGGCTATCACGGCCGATGAGGCGTTGGCATTTCTGGAGGCGGCTCAGGCAATGCTTCCGGAAGCGGTTCGCCAGCGCGGGTTCGCGGTGACGCCCGCCGTGCACCCACATCTCACCGGGCACAGCCAGACAGGCACGCTACCGGCTATTCAATCGGCTCTCGAATGGCTGCCAAATGCCGAGCTTGATTACGACAGTTGGATGCGGATCGGCATGGCGCTCAAAGGCGCGCTTGGTGAAGACGGCCAGGATGTCTTTGCGCAATGGTCCGCACAGGCCGCCAAGGACGTGCCGGCGACCACGCTCAAGGCCTGGACAAGCTTCAAACCAGACCGGATCGGCGCGGGGACGATCTATCATCTCGCCTTGGAGCGCGGCTGGAAGCCAGACGCAGCGCTGCACCTGGATGGATCCACGGATTGCGCGGAACCCCACCCCGCAGCAGGGTTGTTGTCACAGTTGGGCGATATATTGGAACCCGGCACGGAAACGGACGATCACACCGCCTACGCGCTACACATGCCGGACGGGCTGGTCGGGGATCTGACCGCCTACATGCTGTCGACCGCGCGGCGGCCGCAGCCGCTTCTGTCACTCGGGGCAAGTCTGTGTGCCATCGGCGCGCTCATGGGACGGAACTACCGGACCGAAAGCAATCTGCGCTCAAACCTCTATATCATCGGCATCGCCGATAGCGGGTCGGGCAAGAACCACGCACGGGAGATCATCAATGAGGTGTTCTTCGAGGCCGGACTCGCCCATCACCTCGGTGGCAACAAGATCGCCTCCGGCGCAGGACTACTGACCGCACTGCATCGCCAGCCCGCGATCCTGTTTCAGATCGATGAATTCGGCATGTTCCTGTCAGCTGCGGCAGACCGCAAACGCAGCCCGCGCCACATCACCGAAATCCTCGACAATATGACGGAGCTGTTTACGGCGGCAGGGAGCATCTTCCTCGGTGCCGAATACGCCAACCGGGACGGCTCGAACGAACGCCGCGACATCGTTCAGCCCTGCCTGTGTGTCTATGGCACGACGACGCCCGTCCATTTCTGGGGCGCATTGCGGGGAGCCAATGTGATCGACGGGTCACTTGCCCGCTTCCTGATCTTGCCAAGCGACGAGGACTATCCTGACGAAAACATGACAGCCGGGATCCGGCAGGTACCGCATCCGCTGATACGTGGGCTCAAGAGCCTGGCGGCTGGAGGCGGTCTTCAAAGCGGAAACCTCGCTGGCAAGACAGCTGGCCAGAATACGGCAGTCAACCCCGCAACCGTGCCGATGACTGGCGGGGCACAGACCCGGTTCAATACCTTGAGCCAGGAATTGACGGCGGAATTGCGAGCCGCACGCGGCACAGCCTTCACAGCCATTCTCGCCCGGATTGGAGAAAATGCCCTCAAGCTGGCTTTGATCGTGGCCGTCGGTCGCGACCCGCAACACCCTGTCATCGATGAGGCTGCCGCTAATTGGGCCATCGATTTCGTGCGCCATTTCTCGGCAAAAACAATTGAAGCCATCGAGCGGCACGTGGCCGATACCGAGACGGAAGCCCATCTGAAGCGGATCAAGGAAATCGTCCGTGCCGCCGGGGCCAAAGGGATCACCAAATCCGGGATCACCCGCGCGTCCCAATGGCTCAAGGCACGCGACCGCAACGAAATCCTGCTCACCCTGATCGAAACCGGCGACATCACCACTGGCATGCGGCAAACTGGCGGCCGCAAAGCCATGATTTACAGGATGGCACGCTGGGCCGGTCCCTGGCGAGATGCTTCAGGGCGCAAAATCTCTCAAAAAGAAGTCAATTGACCCATAACCATCTGAACCGAATGACAAATATCAGGAGCTTGGCTTATTTCAATTTTTCAAGAGGACACTCTTTCCCTACGCGGGTGTGTGCCTGCGCGATATAAGTAAAGAGTCCCCCCTCTATAACTATATAATAATATGAAATATATATATTGTATCAGGTTACCAAGGGCTTAGCCCAAGACTTGCTTCAAGGGAGTTGCCTTGAAGTCTAGAAATATTGCCGGGCGCCCCTTCGCCCGGCACCTGACATGACCAGACCACCCTTCGGGGCCTGGCGAGACCGCAGCCTTCACCGGCACGCTCTCTCGCCGCGCCCGGCAAAACGAAGAGGAGGTCATCATGACCCAACCGCTAAAACCGCGCCCCGTCCTCGCGCTCGATCTTGGCACTACCACGGGCTGGGCGCTCCGCAGCCTTGACGGACTGATCACCACAGGCACCGCGTCGTTCAAAACGGGCCGATACGATGGCGGCGGCATGCGCTATCTACGATTCACTAACTGGCTGAACGAGCTGGATCGGCTGAGCGGACCGATTGGCACCATCTGGTTTGAAGAGGTGCGCCGTCATGCAGGCACCGATGCCGCCCATGTCTATGGGGGGCTGCTGGCGTCCCTGACGAGCTGGGCAGAAATGCGTGGCATTCCCTACGAGGGTGTGCCGGTCGGCACCATCAAGCGCTACGCAACCGGCAAGGGCAATGCCAACAAGGCCGCCATGATCGCAGAAGCAAGGGCCAGAGGATACAGCCCCGCGGACGACAACGAGGCCGACGCCATCGCCATCCTGCACTGGGCAATCGAAACCAAGGGAGGTGTGGCATGAGCTACTTTCCCAAAGGCTATGGCGGTCATCGCCGAGATCCCGAACGGGTCAAACGTGACGGATGGCGCGAACAGGGTGTGCTAGCCGTTTCTGCTGATGATGACCGGTTAACCTGGCCAGAGCGGGAACTGGTTCGTCAGATCGGCGAAAAGCTCTATGGGCCGCGCGTTTCAGAAAGGGAGGCGCGCCGTGGCTGATAGCGAATGGACAGCCGATGACGTTGCCAAACACTTCGAGGAGGCGTTCCGCACATTGCGCAAGCTGCCGCCAGTGAAAGTGCAGGGTTATTTCAACAGCTGGCCCGACATCCTACGGACCAGCCGCGAGATCGCTGCAATGGAATCGCAGCCCATGCGTATCTGGCCGTCTGCTGGAGCAATCACCCGGCTCGAACAAACCTTCGACTGGGTGCTATGGATCGAAGAACCCGAACGTCGGCTGATCTGGCGGCGCGCGGCCCGCATACCATGGAAGCAAATCAGTTGCGAGCTCGGTTGCGACCGCACCACCGCATGGCGGCGCTGGAAGTTGGCACTGACCAAGATTGCCTCGCGGTTGAATGCGTGAATGACCCCAATGTGTTGCAACACTTTTGTGTTCGACATCTGCAACGATTTCGTGCTACCTGTTAGGCACGGTGGGGAGAGTGCGTTGGAAGACGGCTCTCCCCGTTTTCGTTTCCGGCCGCAAGTTCACTCACAGCCCAACCGGCCCGCCTTCTGATTGTCCGGTTCCTTTCCAGCCGAAAATGTATGCTGGGGGGCGCAGCGC
>NZ_SMMF01000039.1:0-215 GCF_009711355.1 Roseibium sp. RKSG952
GTTGAGATACTGTGTCTCGGCATCATGGTGGCCGTCTATCACATCAATCCCGGCGTCCCGCTGGTCGTCGAAATCGGATGTAAGCACTGTCCCGGTCCACAAAATCTCGCCGGTCGCGGTGCTGTAAGCGGTGAAATCGGAGTAGTCGCTCATGTCATTTCTTGATGTTGATGACCCAAAGGTACCGGTTGCTGAGGTTTGTAACTTTCCCGGAC
>NZ_SMMF01000928.1:0-6991 GCF_009711355.1 Roseibium sp. RKSG952
GAATACGAAGAAGCCGCAGAGTAATAGAGAGAACAAAATATTCCCCCGCCATGAGGCGGGGGAAATCGAAAACGGGCAGTGCCGCAACTGGCGATGCTCATATTTTGCAGATGGAGGAACAATGAAACACTATGTCCTCAAGAACGGTCAGGATCATCTGGCCAGAACTGCATCAACGACAGCTGAAAGAATACAGCAGATCGATGTGATCCTGGCTGATCCTGACGCGCGCGCGTCTGCAGAGATGGTCGTTGACTTTTATCGCGCCCTGAATGATCTGATCGAAGATCATACCTATTTTGTGAATATTCGCGTGTTCGCAGAGGATCCCGTCGACGGACCACTATATTGGGCAGGGCGAACGGCAATCTTCTGGGGAGATTTGCGAACGCGCTGGCACTTTGAGGGAAGGGATCTGGCGTGGGCTTCTCAGGTCCTCAACCTCTCATCTCGTACGGTCCTTGTCGGGGGTGCAGTGCTGCTGTTGGCCCAGGCCGGGCACGCAGACAAGACGATGGCAGCCATTCATCCGAACTTTACAGCAGCAGCGCGCGAAGGTGGATTGAGAGACGGCGGCCGGAGCACCCATTTGTCCAGCGATGGCCGCAAGCATAGCGCATCATCTCGGCTGAGTGCCCTGCGGTTGCTCTCAGATCTCGTTTCTCAGGATCATGGTGAGCATCTGGCGGACACGTTGCGTGGCTACATTGGCCTGACGGAGCCGCGACGGAAATGTGAAAGCCAGCTTGCGCATCGGCTGATCCAGCGCTCAGGCGCTGATCCATTGGTCAGGCAGGCTCTGGAAACGATGCTGGAACATGTTGAAGATCCACTAAGAATACCTGACTTGTCAAAGGTATTGGGAACATCGACACGTCAGCTTCAGCGTCGTTTCCTGAGTAAGACAGGCGTCAAACTTCTCACAACCTATCGAGAGCTCCGGCTAGAACGCGCTCATAGTCTGCTTAGACATACGGACATGTCGCATCGGGAAATTTCGACGGCCACTGGATTTTCATCAGTTACAGCCTTGGGGCGCTCGTTCCGTTCGCACTACAGGATAACGCCCGAAAGCGTTCGCAATCAACGGTTTGCCGGCCAACTGTCAGAGATCAATACTCTGGGCTAGCTGGTCAGAAACAAGCCAGATGTGCGGCCGAGTTTCTTAATGCACTAGGGGGTGAGAGGGCATGAGATCAGGTATCGGTCTCTCTGACGCGATCAGCCTCCGGCAGTATAGGCCTGAGCCTTGTCGAAATCGCGTCTCTGCAGATCTTCCGGCAAAATCCAAAATTCAATCATTCCTACATCGCAGAACATGAAATTCATGCCGCGGTCGCTGTCCAGCGCCAGCAGACGGATGCCCGAGCCACAGGTTGCGTTGGTCTTAAACTGGGTATGACCCAACATCATATGCTCAGACTGGGTTGCAGACGGACACAGCGTTTCGTCGAAGAACTCATACAGTTCGGATGGCAGCAGCGTGCGCATCTGTTCATCCGTCACTGCCTGTTGAACAACCGACAGCAAGGCATTTCTCAACTCGGTCTGCACCATAAAGCCATGCTTTGACTGCATTTCTTCGAGCCAGCTTGTGAACCATTGCCGCGTTTCGGGATCGGGAACCGCAAGATCGGCATGGGCGTCCAATCGTTCGGATACCTTTGCCAGCAGCGCCAGGTGATTGGTCAGCCTAGCCATTGTGGTTTCGGCTTTTTTCGAAAGCTCTTTTCCCTCTCGGCGCCAAAGTTCTTTTAACCGCCTGTTTTCCATCAGACTGGCCAGCATATTACCCTCCAACTCCATCGCGAAACGGGACATGACCGCGCCACAAAATGGAAACCCGGCTTCGACGAGTTCGGGTTGGACCCAATATCTCCGGGTCGGGGCGGTTTCGGGATCATCTTCGGAGTTGTACAGAAGCTCGTTAGCCATAACCGGCCGATGGCTTTTCTCAACCCGGTCAGGCAACAGTGCCTGCATCGCCCCTTTCTGAAGATCGTACGCCAAACTCAGCTTTGGCATCGGCATCGCGAAATCCCAGAAGAAGGTTTTGATCGGATGAGCGGATATGGGCCAGCACGGATAGCTGTTGATACCCGAACGATCAGAAACGCCACTGCCCTCAACATATCCGATGTCGGGTAAGCGGGATGGGGGCGTAGCGGGTTCACCGGGCACTGCGCTCGCTGGCACAAAGATCACACGTGTGCTTCCCTCGTCTTCCCAGACCATATCGTCTTTCACGCTCGCGAAGAACAGGAGTAACCCATCCTCGGGCATTTCTTCACCCCCTTTTACACGGGGCAGTTCTGCGCAATCGATCTGGGCGAGAAAGTGCAACGGGGTCCCCGATTGCGGAGTGCGCGGCCAGGGGATGCTTTTGGGCAGACAGGGCATGCCACCCAACCACGAACGCCCAACCGGATCTGAGCCGATGGGCCAGGCACGCCTGAGATAAATCGCGTCCCGCGCCTCCTGATGCAGCTCCTCCAGCAGTTCTTCTTTGGTGGGTTCAGGTTGGGGCGTGGCAGCCCGTTTCGGTTTGGGGGTTGCCGCAGGATGGGACCGTGCTGGCCTTTCCGTATCCCAAAGCACCCGATCCGGTGGCGAATGCGTATCCAGCGCGCCCTTTAATTTGCGAAGCCACTTAATCCTGCCTGGATCGGTAAGCGCTGTGCGCCGAAGGTTGAGTATCCCAAACACCAACTCGGACAACAAAACCAGGTTTCGCTGGGTTCCAAGGGGTAGCTGTACAATGACGTCAAACACGCCGGGTTCACGTGGGAATGTGGACAGGCCATTTGTATCGCGCGCCCTGCGGATGGCTTCTGTCAGAACGGCCAGTCGAGGATCTGACTTTATCCGTTGATCCGTAAAGTGGCACAGATAGACAAACTCAATTCGGCGCCGCTGTACCTTGCTCCCGACCAAGGGGGCGAAAATTCGGCGAAACGCTCTTTTTATGCGGAGTATCGGTCCGACCGTGCGGTGCTTGGGTTCGACGCTGATCAGTGTCGCGATGAAGGAGTTGCGCTTGGCACCTGTCAAATCGCAAGCATCTGTCAGTGCGCGCCCAAGGCTGGTTGCCGTCAGTGACTTTTGAAAGATAGGAGGTACTCGCCGGTCAATTGCATAGGCGTTTTCCAGCAACTCTCTGAGGTGCTCTTTTTGTTCGGGCAGTGCTATGGTGGGGTCGATACCATAGACCTTCAAAATAGTCTTGCTGGTTTTGGATTTGCGGTTATCCGCAAACATGCTGCCACTGCGGCTCAGATCCCACCGCAACCGGGCCATCAATCGCATCTTTTGCGGGCCGAAATTCTGATAAGCCGACTGCCAGAGCAGCAGCCCCACCACGACAGGCATCAAGAGAAACAGGACCGGGATTACGCCGAAGACAATTGCAAAAATCAGGTCTTCGCGAAGCCAAAGAACCGCAATGAAGATCACAAAAATTTGGTAGTATCGATCAACGATCATCGATCACCTGCGGGTTTGAAGTTACGCGCGCTGATCCCGCTCGAAATCGGCTCGGGTGAGATGCGGCTCAAATCTTGCACTGGGCTGATCGGGGTACAACCAAGATGGCCGCAGTTACCATTCGGATATTCGGCTGAACACCAACTGCGGCAACAGATCGGCTTTGAAGCGCGATCAGCTTTCAATAATCCAGCCGGAGCGAAGCCGCCTTTTGATGTTGTGCTGACTTTCTTGAATATAGCTGAGTGCTTATCAGCAACAGAATAGCGGTGACCTGTACGCCTCTGAACAACATCGAAGCAGCGGTGTCGAGTTCGAAGTACCTCAGGATATCTGTGGCGGACATATAGAGGAAGATTGCCGGCACCACATAGAGAGCGGCGGTTTTGATATTAGCGGTGTTGGCGATATGGCCAATGCGGTGGAACCAGCCTGTCAGGGGTTTGCGATGCATCTCAATTGCGGCCAACAAGCTATGTGCGTTGTGATTGTTTGGCGACAGGGCCAGCGCGCTCAAAGCGGCGTCATGTGCCTTCTCGAAGTCTTTTTTGACCCAGAACGCCCATCCAATGGCTACATGATTGGCGCTGTCGGTCGGTGCAATTCTGAGGGCCGCTCTGGCATGGCGTTCTGCGCTTTCGGCATCCAGGTGCAACGTTGCAAGTCTGGATGCAAAATAGTGAGGCGTATCATCGTCGGGATACAATGAAAGAAGCGTGTCGACGGCGGCAGTCAGTGCCTTGATATCATGATTGAGCAAGGCGTTCGCGCATCGAATCTCAAGCGCATTCCTGTTTTCGGGATCAAGCCGTAAGGCTTCGTCCAGAGCATTTTTGGCAGCTTCGTCATCACCAAAAACCGTATCGATCGTGGCGCGCACCACATGGGCCAGCGGCAGATTGGGACCAAGTGCGAGGGCCTGGTCCGCGGCGCGCGACGCCGCAAAGTGCTTGCCCAGTTTGAGAAGGCAAAAGGCCAGATGCGCATGCACAAGTGCGCTTTCGGGCTCTTCTTTCAATGCCTTGCGGAACAGTTCGAGCGCTTTGTCGTTATCGCCCCGGTCGGTGGCCGCTATGGCAAGCGGAAAGTCTCGGTTCTGTAGCATCATGGTCAATTCAGATAGTAGGCCAGGCCGCCCATCGCCTCTCCGAGTGGTGGCAGGATTGCCAGCAGAAGTCCGGTAATTAGCCAGGACGCAAAGACATACAGCACAGCAAAGGGCAGTCGCAGTTGCCCACGCCCCATTTCCTGCACGTGCAACTGATAAAGTTGGCGCTGCGCCTGAAAGCAGTAGCCCGAGGCGACAATCGCAACGACCAGCACGATGTTTAGCAATATCTGGTTGCCAAGCCGTTCGATGCTGCCTTTCTCAAAGCTGTCCTTGATGAAATCAATCAGCACCAGCATCGGCGCGCAAAACAGCACTGACGCCAATAGCACGCGGCCCTGTCGTTGCTTGTCGCGACAGCCCAGAAACCCGGCGTTGCGATACATCCAAATTGCACCGAATACCGGGCCCGCCAGAAACCCCGCAATCCATACCACATATGGCGCGGTAATTTTCGCGGGATTTGCATCCGGCAATATGTTGTCTGTGATATCCAACTGCATCAGCGACGCCCATTCACCTTGAGAAATTCGAGAACATCGTCGTAGCGCCCGCTTTCATTGCTATAGGTCGCGTGATTGCGCGCCGTTGTCAGCCAGTCGATGGTTGATGGGCGTACCTGCTTTGCCGCGGTCTCAAGCATCTGCATGTTGATGGGAACTTCACGATTGCTGGCAAGCGTGGCGTCAATCGCAAGATCTGTCGCCGCGTCGATGATCTGCGCAAGGTCCGCTCCGGAATAACCGCTTGTGGCGGCGGTGATCTTCTCGAAACGGACATTTGTTTCTGCCGGTCGCCCGGCCAGTTCCATACGCAGGATCGCTTCGCGGGCCGGAGCATCCGGAGGAGGCACAAAGAACATCCGGTCAAACCGGCCCGGGCGTAAAAAGGCTGAATCCATCGACCACGGAATGTTCGTTGCCGCCAGAACCAGAACCCCGTCATTTCGTTGGTTCACCCCGTCCATCTGCGCAAGAAAATGACTGACCATCTGTGAAACATGGGTCGAAGTGTGCCCGGACCGTTTAGAGCCAAGCGCATCAATCTCGTCAAAGAACAGGATGGTCGGGGTATTGTTCCGGGCCTGTTTGAAAATCGAAGTCAGACGCTGTTCGGCAACACCCCAATAGGGATCGAGGATGTCGGATATGGCAACGGATTGAAATCGGGCTCCACATTCGCCTGCTGTCGCTCTGGCAATCATGGTTTTACCGCAGCCGGGCGGGCCATACATAAGTACACCACCCCCTGACTTTTTTCGGAAACGAGAGAGCAGCCCGGACTGTTTGAAGGGTGCGATAATGCGCCGCTCGATGTCTCGTTTTACATTCTCAAGCCCGCCAACATCGGCAAACGAGATCTGATCATCCGTGTCTTCGGCGTCGGTGGTCGACTGTCCTCCGACGACCTGCAGACTCACTACATTTGCAGCCTCTTCCTCGAAAGGTGCGATTTCGGAGGTGGTGTCCGGAGTAGCGTCCGCTTCAGCCTCTACCGGTATCTGGTCTTCAGTCGCAGGGTGCCCCCAAAGTTCTGCTTCCTCATCCAACCCTGCCGTTGCAAAAACCTGAGCGACAAAGTTCCGGTCGTCTGCGGACCCTATGTCGTTAGGTTGGATGTCAAACGCCAGTTCCAATGCACGGCTGTCCAGACCCAAGGCCATGGCGCGGCGCATCACCGCCAGTCGTAGTGTCAGATTTTCAGGAGAAGCTTCGAGGCGTGCCAGCAAGTTCTTGAATGCGGTATCGGGCAATAACGGTCTCCGAAATCGGAATGGTGAACGAAAACAAGGTCAATAATCTCTAGTTGCGACTCAAATCTGTCAAAACAATGTCGTGTGGGTCCGAACTTTTGGTTAGTGCGCGCCTGCCCGCAATCGACGTGCACCCGGTGTTCACTATCTGCCCTCACGGGCATTCTTCTTTCGTCATATTTTTGACCCATAACGCTTTCATTCACGAGCTTGAAAACAACGGAATTTACCGCTGAATATGAGGAACTTCTGATAGATGAGTGAATTGATCATCCCGTCGATTTGTTTGACGAGCAGCCCCGGAGATACACGTGATACCGGGTGTTTTCTGGGAGGGGCCCCGCAGTTGCCCGATGGGATGGCATGGCCTCGCGATGGGTCGGGACGCCCTTTGGTCCATGTTGCGCAGATTGCGTTGCACGCCTTGCCCAGAAAGCTGATATTGAACGAGAATGAACTTGGCTTGCCTACCTTCCCAACCACCGGCACCATTTTTGTCTTTGCCGCGTGTGCTGACGAAGAATTCTACGAGATGGAAGAAGGGACGGTTCAGGTTCTTTATACCGAGAAGGATGTCTCAGGTCTTGCGCCAGTATCACCGCCGCCGGATGCACCGACATTTGGACCTGACGCTGCTGTAGGCCAAA
>NZ_SMMF01000928.1:7133-37478 GCF_009711355.1 Roseibium sp. RKSG952
TGCCCCCGAAGCATTGCAGATAGTTTCACCTCCCAAAAGTTTTCCGCGCGTCCCGTTGCTGATCGGTGCTGATGTCACCTTGGGCACGGAAATGCAGCATTCGGCTCATGCACCGGTGGCTGATACCAGCACCCAACCTCAAATCTCATCCGATAGCTTTCAGCTTTGGAAAGACTGGTGCGCGGGGCAAATGCCTGCTTCAGACTACGCGGCCAAATGCAACAATCTGAAGCTTGTACCGAACTGGTTGCCAAACACCGCGCTCGGTATGTCCGGCAGCAAAACGGACGGGGATGGAAAAGAAATCAAGTATGGCGACTTTGGCGCCAATTTTACCTGGTCCTGGATAATGGTGGAACGAATTGCCCTGACGCTTTGGGCGGAAACAGCCAGAGCGGTCGGGCGCGACGCAAAATCGGGTGTGAGCGTATCGGATTCCAACCTGCAGCAGGAAAGCTTGATGCGAAGGGTTGCATTCGCCCTGAAGCCCCCGCGTTCAGCGCCCACAAACCTAAAGAACCAAAGTCTGTTGGCCCGCCTCTTGTTCGCTATCAAAACGCCGCCGCCCGTGGAGCCAAAGCCGCAACAGCCTGTTCGCAAGCGAAGCTGGCATGAAGCTCCGATTGCGGATATTTTTGGGGGTGATGTCCCTGAAACCTGCCGTGCCTGGGTTGAAGAGGCTGCCGCCCACGAACCTGTATCCGAAGTGCCGGTGGAACGCGCGGCTGCCTTTCGTGAATTTCTGATCGGCTTGGATGCCCGGATACCGGAAGTGATCCGGGACAAGGTTGAAACTCCGCGCAAAGACAAGAACGGCGAGATAGTCGAAGGTGACCCGATCATTCGCAACGTCGCGCGCAGCACCCTCAGCAAAGATTATGATGATGGGCAAGCAGCGATCGTGCTGGGCTCAATGTTGCAGAGGGGGCTTTTCGGTGGGCTTGAAAGCGCGTGGCCTTATATCACGGTCAATGGAGTTCCGGCCGGCATGACAGACGACATGTTGGGGCGCATGGCCAATCGCGTTGGTTGCACACGTCACCGAATGTTCGGCGCCGGCTTGTCGATTCAAGACGCGCCTGAGCGGATGTCTGATAAAGTACTGTTGCTGGAAGTGGATACTGATGGCATGGCCAACATGATGTGGGGCGACAGCGGTGCGTTGCAGCTCTGGATCGACCCGCAGGCTTTGGCAGCAGGGCGGTTTGACACGGTCGAGGCAACGGCCGAGGGTTGTTAGCCAGCTTGCCATCAGCCACGCTCTTGTACTTGCTTAAGGCCATCGGTTTGACACGCCGATTGGTGGCGCTGGTATGGGGTTAAACACCAACAAGCCGGGCATCGATCTTGCCCAGCTTGTCGGCATTCATCGGAGTTGTTTTCCGCTGATCAGAGTGCCGCGAATCCTGCATCAATTGCCGACAAGATGTCCGACACATCCTGTTCCGAGATGATCAGTGGCGGCGATAGGATGATGTTGTTGCCCGATATCCGCAACATCACGTTGTTTTCGTATGCGACGTCAAAGATTCTGGCCATTGTGCCACCCGAGGCGGGTGTTTTTGCTGCCGGATCTGATACGGTTTCAACCGCGGCCATCAGGCCATGCCCACCGCGTACGTCACCTATTGCCTGATGCTTGGCTTTTAGCTCTTTGAGGCCGGCGAACAACTGGGCCCCGCGTGCGGCGGCGTTTGAAGCCACGTCGATGCGTTTGGTTTCTGCCAGACAAGCGATCGCAGCCGCGGCACCAACCGGGTGGCCGGAATAGGTGTAGCCATGACTGATGGCACCCATGCCCGAGGTGTCGCTTTCAAAGACTTCGGCCATCTTCTCTCCGATAAGCACGGCGCCAAACGGGAAGTACCCGTTCGTGACAGCCTTGGCGGTCGACATCATATCTGGTTGCACACCCCAAAGGCGGGCACCTGACCAAGCCCCTGTTCGGCCAAACGCGGTGATGACCTCGTCCGAGATCAGCAGAATACCGTGTTTGTCGCAGATCTCGCGAACCATGGGCATGAAGCTTTTATGCGGCGGGATTACACCGCCCGCACCAAGGATCGGTTCCATGATAAAGGCTGCAATCGTCGAAGGATCCTGAAACTTGATTTCATCTTCCAAAGTGGCGGCGCAGAGTTGAGCCAGTTTGGCAGGATCCGTCTCGTTGAAGGGGTTGCGGTAGGTATAGGGGGCAGGGATGTGGAAGCAGCCCGGCAGAAGCGGTTCATATGCGGTGCGGAATTTATTGTTACCATTGACCGACGCGCCGCCGGTATGGGTGCCGTGATACCCCTTTTTCAACGAGAGGTACTTGGTTCGGCCCGGCTCGCCGCGCAGCTTGTGATATTGGCGTGCCAGACGCAGGGCGCTTTCAACAGAATCCGATCCGCCCGATGTGAAAAACACCCGCTTGATGCCTTCGGGTTGAAAGAAATCACACAGTTCATAGGCCAGCTCGATCGAAGCATCGTTGGTGGTGCCACGGAATGTCGAATAATAGGGCAGGGTATCCAACTGGGTGGCTATGGCTTGCTTCACAACGTCGTTGGAATAGCCAAGATTGACGTTCCATAGGCCACCGACTGCGTCGAGCGATTCATGTCCGTCGATATCCGTGATGCGCACGCCTGACGCGCCAGTGATGATTTTGGGAGGATTCTTCTGGGCCTCCGCGGGATGGGTCATGGGCTGCCAGAACTGGCGGGCGTTGTGTTCTTTGATAAAGTTCTCGGTTTTCATGCTCAGATGTCCTTGCTCAGAACAGGGTAGTCTTAGGTGATCTTGGCCACGGGCAGCGGTCGCGGCGCCGGAGCGTATTAGTTTTGTCCCGCCGACCTGATCGCCTTTCCCGTCATCGGAAAGGCGCTTCAAGCATTTCAGGTCGGGTCGTTCAGTTTCCAGATCTCCTCCAGGGTAGGGGGAACCTGGCCTCCGCAGGCCGATGAGATCGCGCGTGCGGCAGGTTTCAGGTTTTCGCGAATCTGAAATTTCAGTTCGGTATCCAGTCGTGATTTGGGGCAGGCGACCGAAACCGCTCCGATGCAGTCATTGTTCGGGTCAAAAATCGGAGCGGCCATGCTGCAGACATCAGATTCATACTCACCATCTGACAGGCCGAACCCGATGCGTCGGGCGTCGTCCACCTTGCTTCGGATCAGGGCGGGATCGGTCACCGTGTTCTGCGTGATCGATTGAAGAGGCGCAGACAATACGCGGTCAATCAGACCGGGGTCGGCAAAAGCCATGATCGCACATCCCGAAGCCGTAGCGTGCAGGGGCAGGATATCAGCGGTTTCAATCTCGACCCGGGTGCCGTGGTGGCGCGACTGGCAGAATTCGGCGACGATCAACCCGGTGCCGTTCAGCAGCGTAACGTGAGCCGTTTCGCGGACAGCTGACACCAGCTGCGCCAATGGCTCGGCGACTGCATCTTTTATGGGAACCGTAGCCTCACGCACGTTGGCAAGGCGGATAACGGTCGGGCCTAGCCTGTACCGTTTTGTGTGTCGATTCTGTTCGACAAAACCCAGTTCGGCGAGTTCGTTCAGGGATCGATAGACCGAGGCTTTGTCGCGTTTGGACAGGCGGGCGAGCGAAGACAGCCCGATCTCGGGCTGCGCGGCCGAGAAATGATCCAGCAACTTGAGTGATTTGGTCGTCGTTCCCATGCCTTGTACCGGCCTCCCTTGCTGACTGAATGCGCGATCTCTTGGTCATTACTTGACATAAATTAATTACTATGACAACTATTAATAAGAATAAGCGGTTCATTATTGTAACCGATAATGGGTACTCGATACCATCAACGGGAGGAACTTATGAATAAACTCGCTCAAAAAGTGGCGCTGGCCGTCGTGGGCGCATCGGCCCTGATCGCAGGGCCTGTCGCGGCTGAATATCCTGAAAAGCCAGTGTCGTTTGTTGTGCCGTGGCCGCCGGGTGATCTTGAGGATGTACTGACCCGCCTGATCGCTGAGGAGTTTCAGGAAACCTATGGTGTTCCGGCAGCCGTGGTGAATAAGCCCGGCGGTGGCGGCGGCCCCTTCCCGGGTGCCGTTTCGGTGGCGACCGCGCCAGCGGACGGGTACACCGTGGGTTCCTTCGTGATCGGTGTTCCGGTCATCGGGCCGGATATCGGCATTCCCGAACTCAACCCGAACCCGTTTGATCCGCTGGGTATTTTTCTGACCTATCCGTTCGTGATCGCGGCATCCAAAAACGACAACTATTCCAGCATGGAAGAGCTGGCGGCCTATGCCAAGGACAACGACGTAACGCTGGGCCACTTCGGTTCCTTCCTGCCGCCTACCAAAGTGACCTTTGCGCTGGCCAAGAATATGGGCTTTGATTTCGCGGCTGAAACGGCGTTCGATAACGTTGACTGTAACGTTCTGGCGTCGGGCGATGTAGACGTGATCAACACGACCATTCAGCAGATCAGTGCATGCCGGGACGATGTAGTGATCCTCGCATCGATTGGTGGTGCGCGCACCAGCCAAACGCCGGATGTCCCCACCGTTTCCGAAATCGATCCGTCGCTGCAGCTGGCGCTTTGGAACGGGTTGTTCGTTCACAAGGATACGCCTGCAGATGTACGTGAAAAGATCATCGCGGTGGCGCAAAAGGCGCTGCAGTCGGATGAGGCCAGCGAACTGGCCGAACGGACTGGTGCGCTGATCTACTGGCAGGATGCCGAAGCGTCCAACGCCCAGATCCAGAGCGACAGAGACTCGTTCGCTGCCATTGAAAAGCTTCTGGGCGAGTAACCTGGTCAAGGAAAAGCGGGCGCCGGGATAATCCGGCGCCCAATTTACATCTTCGGCGCGCGAGAAGGTACATGGTCAGGACAAAGACGCTTCAACAGTTGTTTCAGCGATACCGCAAACCGGGGGATCTGGTTTTCGCAATATTCTTTCTGGTGTTCTCGGTGGCGTTGCTGACGCAGCTGGGTGACCAGACCAAATGGGTGGCGCGCAAGTCGCTGTTTGTGCAGCCCCGGTTCTGGCCCGCAGTCGCGGTTGGCGGCATGGTCCTCTTTGGTACTTTGCACCTTATTGGATCGCTGTGGTCTCCGCGTATTTACGGTCGTCTGAAGGAAATGTGGTTCTGGGCCCGGTCACTCGAATACGTGGCGTGGTTCCTGATCTACGTTTATCTCGTACCAATCACCGGCTATCTGCCGACCACACTGGTGTTTTCGGTGCTGCTGGCTCTGCGTGTTGGGTATCGCGACAGCAAGATGCTGTTGGCGGCGGCCGGGTCCGGTCTGTTCATCGTCATCCTTTTTAGGGGCCTGCTTCAGGTGAAGATCCCCGGCGGTGCCATCTACGAGCACCTCCCCGATGGCATACGTGCCTTCATGCTGACCTATATGTGAGGCCGACATGGACATCTTTCTCTCAAGCCTCGAGATTCTGGCCCGTTGGGATGTGATCGTTGCGCTGATGATCGGCTCCTTCGGCGGTGTCATAATTGGTTCGATCCCCGGCGTTGGTCCTGCGGTGGCCATTGCGATCCTGTTACCTGCTACGTTTTCACTCGACCCGATTGTGGGTCTAATCATTCTGTTGGGTATATATGGCTCCTCGGCCTTTGGGGGCGCGATCCCAGCCATTCTGGTTAATACTCCAGGAACGGCGGTGAATGCCCTGACCACCTATGACGGTTATCCTATGACCAAGGCGGGGGACGGACGACGGGCCTTGTCACTGGCCTACTTCTCGTCCTTCTTCGGCGGCATCTTCTCGGTCGTTGTGCTGATCCTGATGGCGCCGCTGCTTGCCAAGGTCGCCCCACATTTCGGCAGTCGAGAGATCTTTCTGGCGGCGCTTCTAGGTATCATTCTTGTCGTGCTGGCCCACAGAGGGCAGATCATGGCTGCCGGCATGATGGCCTGTTTCGGCATTCTTCTGGCGACCATCGGTCTTGAGCCTGTGAACTACTCTCAGCGCTTTACCTTTGGGCAGAGCTGGCTGAGTTCAGGCATGAATGTGATCGTTGTAGTTCTGGGACTATTTGCTCTCAGCCAGGCGTTCCTGTTGTTGCTTGAACGTGACCATGCACCTGATGCCGCCAAGGTTGAGGGGAATCTGTTTGGCGGTGTGAAAGAGCTCTTGGGTCACAAACGTGTGGCCTCTGTCTCGGCCAGCTTTGGGGTGCTGATGGGCATGATCCCCGGCGTGGGCGAATTCACCGCTCAGTTCCTATCCTATACCTACGCGCAGAAAACCTCGAAAAAGCCCCAGCTGTTTGGAAAAGGCTCTCCGGAAGGTCTGGTAGCCTCGGAAACCGCCAACAACGCCGTACCTGCCGCTGCGATGATCCCGCTACTGGCACTGGGTATTCCCGGCGAGGCGCTGACGGCGATGATGTTGTCGGTGTTCTATGTGCACAATGTTCTACCGGGTCCGCAGCTATTCGAGCAGCAGATGGACTTTGTTGTCGCGATCTATATCGCACTTCTGGTGCTGAACGTACTGGTGCTGGGCTTCTTGATGGTGTCGACCAACAAGCTGCTCAAGGTGGTGCAGATCCCGACACGGTTCCTGGGCGTGTTGATCCTGACGCTTAGCTTTGTCGGCGTGTACTCCCTGCGTAACTCGTTCACCGACTGTGTGATTGCCTCGGCGTTTGGGGTTTTGGGCCTGATCCTCAAGCGTCTGAACCTGCCGATTGTGCCGATCATTCTGGGTATGGTTCTGGGTGGCATCATGGAGACCAAGCTGCGTACCGCGATGCCACGGCTGAAAACGCCACTCGACATGATCGACCGGCCGATCTCATTCATCATCTTCAGCATCATCGTGGCCGTCTTGATTATCCACGTCCGGGTGCTGGTTATCGAACACCGCAAAAGGAACCAGTCTGATGGCGATGACGCAGACCGACTTGAACGCACTACGCGCTGAGGTCATCCCCCCCAAAGGCCATTTCATCGACGGCCAGATGACGGATGCCACAAGCGGCGCTCGCCTTGATGTCATCTCGCCCATCGATGGGCAGGTGATTACAACGCTGGCCGCCGGTGGTGCGGAGGATGTCAATCGTGCAGTCACTGCCGCCCGCCGCGCTTTCGACAGGCGCGTCTGGGCTGGCCAGCCACCTGCTGCCCGGAAAAAGGTGCTGCTGCGTCTGGCCGAACTGATCGAACGCGAAGCGTTGGCGCTTGCTGTACAGGGTGTGCGTGACAATGGCACCGAGATCGGCATGGCCTTCAAGGCGGAGAGCGGCTCGGCCGCAGGAACCTTCCGCTATTATGCCGAGGCTATCGATAAGGTTTATGGCGAGGTCGCACCAACGGCAGAGAATGTTCTGGGTCTTGTCTATCACGAACCGGTGGGCGTTGTAGGCGCAATCCTGCCGTGGAACTTTCCTTTGATGATCGGCGCTTGGAAGATCGCGCCAGCGCTGGCAACCGGTAACTCGATTGTTGTGAAACCCGCAGAAAGCGCCTCGCTGTCGATACTGAGACTGGCGGAACTGGCCGTCGAGGCTGGCGTCCCCGAAGGTGTGTTCAACGTCGTGACTGGCAAAGGTTCGGTGGTTGGCGAAGCCATTGGCCTGTCGATGGAAGTGGATGTTCTGGTCTTTACCGGATCGGGCGGCGTGGGTCGCCGTCTGTTGGAGTATTCGGCCCGTTCGAACCTTAAGCGGTGCTACTTGGAACTGGGAGGAAAATCCCCCAACATCGTGTTTGCCGACGTCAAAGATCTGGATCATGCAGCCAAGGTGTCGGCGAACGGTATCTTCCGCAACTCGGGGCAGGTGTGCGTAGCCGGGTCACGGCTGGTGGTTGAGCGTTCGATCCATGATCAATTCGTCGATGCGCTGATCCGTCATGCGCGTAAGCTGACAGTTGGTGATCCGTTAGATCTGTCATCGGATGTGGGCGCAGTACACTCCAAGGTGCAGCTGGAGCAGGATCTTGGATTCGTTGATAAGGCACTGGCCGAGGGCGCTGATCTGGCGCTTGGCGGCAAACGCATTCTCGAAGAGACTGGCGGGTTTTATATGGAACCGACGGTGATGACGAATGTCGGCCGCAACGACACCCTGAACCAGCAAGAAGTATTCGGCCCCGTGCTGGCGGTGACCCCGTTTGATACCGAGGAACAGGCCTCCGATCTGGCGAACTCCACTGTCTACGGATTGGCGTCGGGGCTCTGGACCGCAGACCTGAGCCGGGCGCATCGCATGATCCGGTCCATTCGCGCTGGTGTTGTGCATGTGAATACCTATGGCGGCTCGGATGGCACGGTACCTCTGGGTGGTGTGAGGCAGTCCGGCAATGGTCACGACAAGAGCCTTCACGCATTGCATAAATACGTCGATCTGAAATCGGCCTGGATACAGCTCTGACAAAGATCGGGCAGGGAGGAACACATGAGCGACAAGACAATCCTGATCGTCGGGACATATGACACCAAGGATGATGAACTGAACTATCTTGCAGATTGCATCCTGGGGCAGGGCGGGCAGGTTTTGTCAATGGATGTGAGCGTGTTGGGTGATCCGTCTGCGCCCACCGACTATTCCAAACATGATGTCGCCGAAGAAGGTGGATCATCGATTGCCGAAGCAATTGCTTCGGGTGACGAAAACACTGCAATGCAGATCATGGCGCGCGGATGTGCTGCATTGGTTGCGCGTCTGTATGATGAGGGGCGGTTTCACGGGATCATCATACTGGGTGGCTCCATGGGTACCGACCTTGCGCTTGATGCTACTGCAGCGCTGCCGTTGGGAGTGCCGAAATTCATCGTCTCCACCGTCTCGTTCTCTCCGTTGATGCCACCCGCACGTTTGGCGGCTGACGTGCAAATGATCCTGTGGGCCGGGGGGCTCTACGGGTTGAACTCGGTGTGTAAATCTTCGCTGTCTCAAGCGGCTGGTGCGGTGTTGGGTGCCGCGCGAGCTGTAGAAAGACCGCAAAGTGACAAACCGCTTATCGGTATGACATCGCTGGGCAAATCTGCCTTAAAATACATGGTGCCACTGAAGCCTGCTCTTGAGGCGCGGGGTTTCGAAGTAGCGGTGTTTCATGCCACAGGCATGGGCGGTCGCGCGTTTGAGAGCCTTGCAGCGCAAGGTGCATTCGCCTGTGTGATGGATTTCTGTACGCAGGAACTGGGCAATCATATCCACGGATCCCGTATTTCAGCCGGGGCGGATCGTTTGACGAATGCGGGACTGGCAGGAACCCCGCAGATCGTGGCGCCCGGCTGTTATGATCTGGTTGATATCGTCGGCTGGGACGATCTGCCCGATAAATGGGTCAATCACCCACGTCACGATCACAACCGGCTGATCCGATCGATCGTTCTGAACAACGAAGAACGCCGTGCCGTGGCGCAGGCGCATTCCGAGCAGATGGTGAAATCACAGGCACCAACGACTCTGATTATGCCTTTGGGTGGATGCGGTGAGTGGGACCGCCCCGGTGAAGATCTGAATGATCCCGAAGGTCTGGAGGTGTTCATGCAAGAGCTTCGGAAGACCTGCCCGGAAAATGTCTCAAGGGTCGAGCTGGATTGTCACATCAATGATGCGGCATTTGCTGAACAGGCACTGGCAATTTTTGATCAATGGATTGCTGATGGGGTCGTGCGCACTTCCCCGTGAGCAGGATTGCCCTACCGGACGCGCGCGGTCAGCGGTTAATATCGTTGAAAGGGCAGACATCATTTTCGAATGGTACGTGCCGTCGGCGAAATGACTGCTCTTCATTGACTATGGGTTCGCTGATGCGGTCCATACGAAAATGGCGGAAGTCGTTTCGGGCAGGATCCCATGCCACGAGGTACCACAAAGGTGGCAGGATCAACATCGCCTGCGGTTCCACCTCGCGGTGTGAAATCATGCCTTTGGCGTCACGATAGCTAAATCGCAAATGACGCCGTTGCAGGAACGCTGTCTCAAACGCGGGCAGCAGTGCAGGATCGATCGAACCCAGATCCCCGATGTCCTGTTTGGGGGATAGCTGTCCGACATGCAGGCAATCCAGAATACTGCGTAGATCCTTCACCTTATCAGCAGGCAGGGCCTTTTCGATTTTTGCTAGCCCGGCATCGGCGAGGTCGGAAAAGGGTAAGGTGCGCGCCGCTCGCATTGCCGCGACGCTGATGAGAAGTGCGAAGACTTCGGTCACTGACAGGCGTGCCGTGGTCTGAACGGATTGCGGGTCAAGCTGCAGGCCACCGCCCCGGCCGCATTCGGAATGGATAACAAACCCCTGATCCCGGAGAGAACTGATATCGCGCAGAACCGTGCGTCTGGATGCGCCGACCGCGTTGGTCAGCTCGTCTACAGTCGACGTTCCGTGACGCCGCAGGGTGCGAACAATCTCTTCTTGGCGGGACCGAATATCCATTTTCAGCAATCCAGATATATGGTGACAGATTGTGACACCGTTACTTTTTATATGCGAGGTCATCGATTACTCAGCAAGGAGAAAGAGCATGACACATCAGGATCGGATTACAGCCAAAACATCAGAGCACACGCCGGTCATCGTCAATCCATCGCATCTTCATGATCCGACGCCCAACGGCTACAGCACTGCGGTGATCACCCCGATTTCCGGTCGTTTGGCTTTTATCTCGGGGCAGGGCGGGCAGGACGAAACCGGTGCGCTGTCTCCGGATTTCGATGTTCAGGTCGCGCAGGCCTATACCAACCTAAAGGCGGTGATTGAAGCACTCGGTTCGGACGTCTCCCGGGTGGTTAAGCTTTCGGTGTATGTGGTTGACCATGACATGTCGAAGTTGGCGACGCTGACCAAGCATGTCGTGGGGATGTTTGGAGACACGCTTCCCGCACAGACGCTGGTCCCGGTGCCGAAACTCGCGATTGATCCCATGTTGTTCGAGGTCGAGGCCGTTGTCGCCTTGGACTGATTGCACGATGGCGGCTTGTGGGGTGTCCTTGGTGACGCCCCATAGTTTGCACAAATTGAAAGACGCCCTAGATATCACGCAATGTATTGTAATCACTAAGATGTAGAGGCCAATCGGGTGCGGGCGGGTCGATCAGGCAAGAAATTGCGCAATCATCAAATCACAATGCCTATAGCGGCCCTTTTACCAACCAGCTGTCTCCGATATGAGGGAACAAGCGCCTGCGGAGCATCGCCGGCCTTCAAATTTCGCGTAAGCAATTGGGAGCCAGTAATGTTGTTTCGTCGCTTCGCTTTTGCGGCACTGATCGCCACTGCGACCCCGGCCGTAGCCTTGGCGCAATCCGCAGAACCGCCTTCGCCTGATCTTTCGGTCGAGCTAAACACGGTTGAGGATATCGATGCGGGTTGCCTTTTGACGTTTCTGGTTTCGAACCAGACCGGAGTGCCGATTGAAAGCGCAGTTTATGAGCTTGTGGTCTTCGATGCCTCGGGCAGTGTCCTGCGGTTAACGGTTAACGATATGGGTGAGCTGCCAGCCGACCGTCATCGCGTACGCCGTTTTGTGCAGCCGGATACCACCTGCGATAATTTGGGCCGCGTGCTGATCAATGGTACGAATGCATGCACAGTCGATGGCGCAGAAAGCGAAATTTGCAGTGATGCGCTGTCGCTGAGCAGCCGGGTAGATGTGGAGCTCTTCAGATGAACCCACTTGTTTCACTTCGGGAGATCCTTGCGCTGGGCGGGCCGGTCGTTGCAATTCTGATCGTTATGTCAGTGCTGACACTTGCAGTCGCTATCTACAAGCTCTGGCAGTTTGCGGCCTGTGGTGTCGGTCGGCACCGCGTGCTTTCCGATGCACTGGCAGCCTGGGATGCGGGTGACCGAGGCGCGGCGCGTGCACGCCTTGAACAAAGCAGCAGCTATCTTGCTCCCATCGTGGGGGCAGCGATGGATGCGTATGATAAGCCCGGCATTGATGATCGGTTGGATGCCGAGGCAGGACTGGCGCTTGCGGGGCTAGAACGCGGTTTTCGTCTGCTCGACACCATTGCGCAGCTTGCACCACTGCTTGGTTTGTTCGGCACGGTTATCGGGATGATCAATGCATTCCAGAGCCTTCAGTCAGCGGGCTCTTCGGTTGATCCATCCCTGTTGGCAGGCGGTATCTGGGTTGCTCTGGTTACCACTGCTGTGGGGCTTGCGGTCGCCATGCCGACCTCCATGGTTCTGTCTTGGTTCGAAAGCCGAACGGCGCGCGAAAGGGTGTTCGCCGACAAGGCACTGCGCACAATTCTGGTGCCAGGCCAGTCACTCAACAAAGCGGCGGGCGCTGAAGGCCACTCAGCCGCGCCTGAGCATGCGTAACAAAGCGCCCTTTGTCCGGCGTCCGATGTCGATGACACCTCTCATCGACGTGATCTTTTTGCTTTTGCTCTTCTTCATGCTGTCGTCGACGTTTTCAAAGTTCGGTGAAATCGAGCTGGGCAGCGCAACATCCGGGGCCGCGTCATCTGACACACCTGCTGAGCGTGCCTTTGTGCAACTGGGCGCGGATCGACTGATGCTGAACGGCACCCCAATAACGCTGGAGGAGTTAGAGGCGCAGGTCGAGACTGGTCAGGTTATTGTCAGCCTCGACGAGGGGACATCGGCACAGCGATTGGTGGATCTTTTGGTTCGGTTGCGCGGGCGCGACGGGCTGACTGTCACGGTGCTGGAGTGAGCAGATGATCCGCTATCTTCGCCCACGCCGCAAACGCGATTCAACAATCCCCCTGATCAACGTCGTATTCCTGATGCTGATCTTCTTTCTGATCGCGGGTACGGTTGCGCCGCCCCTCGATCCCGATCTGGATCTTGTCGATACCTCCGAGCTTGCGGGTCGTGAGCCGCCGGACGCTCTGGTCCTGCATCAGGATGGGACTTTGAGCTTTCGGGGCCTGCCGACTGATCCTGATACATACATGATTGGTCACGGTACGGGCCCTGTGCGGATCGTTCCTGACCGGAACGCTTCCGGCCCGCGTTTGGTCGAAATCACAAGCGCGCTCCGCCGACTGGGTGCTTCTTCGGTGTTTCTTGTGACCCGGCAGGCTTTGGAATGATCCGGAAGTCCGCCTTTGTTGCGACTTTAGCTATCGTGCTGTCGCTGGTGGTGCATCTATTTGCTCTTAGTACCACTTCGTCGGGTCTGGCCGAGAGGTCTTCTCAACAGGCCAAGCCGAACACGGTCGAATTGAACAATACCTTTGAGGATCTTGCCGAAACGCCCGCCGAACCAGTCGAGCCCGAACCCGCCGAGGTGCCGGAGCCAGAGCCGCCTGTTGAAACTCCGCCAGAACCTGAACCGGCTGAAATTCCTACAAGTGAAGCGTTGGTCGCATCACCGGATCCGCAACGCGTTTATGCCCCTGATACAGGGTCCGCTCCGATTGTTCAGCCAGAAGCGCCCGAGCCTCAGCCGTCAGAGCCAGCAGATCAACCGGATGGCGAGGAACAGGCCAGCGACAGTGCAACTGAGACACCCCCAGCCGAAACTGGCGAGGTAGTTGAAATACCCGAAGGTAACCCAGACGCAATTCCGCCTGCCGCGGCCCCTGAGCCAGAGACGCTTGCAGCTTTGCCTGCTACCGAAGCCCCTCCGGTCCCCGTTGTTCCGCTCGAGAATGAGGCAGTTGATCCCGATATTCCTGACGCATCAACTGAACCCGAGACAGAAGCATCGGAGCAGGCGGTGGTCTCTTCTATCCGTCCACGTCTTCCGGAACGCCCGCCGTCAACAGAACCACAGGGTGCATTTTCAGGTTCAAAAAAGTTTGATGATCTGCGCTTTCCTCAAGAGGTGATTGAATCGCCGCTTCGTGCCTATCAGCGAGAGGGTCTTGATGCCTTCAAGAAAAGAACGGGCCGAACTGCGTCGGGGGGGCGCGGGCCCGGTAACTCGGACGTCACGAACTATGCTGGCGAGGTGCTTGTCCATTTGAACCGGACCCCGGTTGTTTATGTGTCAGCCCGGGGGTTTGCTCAGGTGTTCTTCGAAATCAATCCTGACGGTACCCTGGCCTGGGTTGATGTTGTCGACAGCTCGGGTTCGGCGGAGATTGATCGTGCTGCGAAGGATCAGGTTCGCAGAGCATCTCCCTTTCCACCGCCGCCGGGCGGTGTGAGTCGTAAACTGTCGTTCTTCTACCAAAAGTGACTGAAGCCAGTTGTCAGCTAGTCTGGGTCTGACCGGAATGAAAAGTGCCTGGGAATTCATGACTTCACGTCATTGGCGACATGGTTCCAGCAAGGCAATAAAAAGCTGAAAATTGCTCTCTTGGCAGAACGATATTCCAATTGTTTGCCGAAATGTACGTAGGCATTGGCCTGGATCAACAAATTATCACACGGGCAAGATAACTTGTGCCGGACAGATTCTAAAACTCAGTCGGGTAACGACCAAAAATGAGATATCACAATAAACCCTATGACCAGCTCAAGGTCGGCGACAGCGCCGAGCTAAGACGGATTTGCACAGAGGATGATTTCTTCGTGTTTGCGTCAAACTCGGGCAATCACAATCCACTCCATCTGGCCAATGAAGATGGCGACGGGGACACCGTGAACGAAGCCATCGCGCCGGCGATGTTCGTTGGGGCGCTGATCTCGGCTGTGCTTGGTAACATCCTTCCCGGTGCGGGCACCTTGTACAAATCGCAGAGTTTCGAGTTCGTGGATCGTGCCCATGCAGGTGATGAATTACTGGCGCGGGTAACCGTTGCCCAGAAATGCGATAACCGCGAGGTCGTAATGGATACGGAAGTCATCCGTCCTGACGATGACGCTGTAATCGTAACGGGTACTGCAGTTGTGATAGCACCGGAGAAAGAGCTTTCGTTCAGTGACATCGAAGTACCCGGTCTGGTGGTGCAGCGACACCGGCACTTTGATGCACTTTTGGATCGATCTCGTCCCCTGCCACCCATTCCCACCGCGGTGGTTGCGCCAGAGGAGCCGAATTCACTGGGTGGCGCCTTGCTGGCTGCGAAAGAGACGATAATTGATCCGATACTTGTCGGTGATCCCGACAAGATCCAAGCGGCGGCACGTGAGATAGATCTGCGATTGGGAAATGCCGAGATCGTCCCTGTGCGGGATCACTTTGATGCCGCAGGTGTAGCTGTCGATCTGGTTGTCGAGGGGCGTGCGCAGGCCCTGATGAAGGGACATCTGCACACCGACGACCTGTTGCGCGCCGCTTTGCGCAAGGAGCACGGTCTTCGTGCTGGCAGGCGTTTCACTCATGTTTTTGTTATGGACGTGCCGGGGCAACCGCATCCTTTGCTGGTGACGGATGCCGCGATCAATATCGAACCTGATCTTGAGACAAAGATCGACATCACCCAGAACGCCATCGATCTGGCCATCTCAATCGGTATCCAGTCTCCGAAGGCCGGAATACTGTCGGCGGTTGAAACGGTGAACCCCGCCATCAGATCGTCGATAGATGCAGCGCTGTTATCCAAGATGGCCGAGCGGGGTCAAATCCGAGGCGGGCTTGTGGATGGACCTTTGGCAATGGACAACGCGGTCAGTCTGGCCGCAGCCCGAACCAAGGGAATTGTATCCGAAGTGGCTGGCCGGGCGGATATTCTGGTGGTGCCTAACCTTGATGCCGGGAACATGCTGGCCAAGCAATTGACTTACATCGCGCATGCCGAAGGGGCAGGCGTTGTGCTGGGGGCTAAGGTGCCGATCATCCTGAATAGCAGGGCTGATGACGACAAGGCGCGGTTGGCTTCATGCGCTGTTGCGGCGTTGCACGCTGCCCGAATGGCGGAGCGGATTTGATGACCCATGTTGTGACCTTGAATTCGGGTTCGTCCTCTCTGAAGTTTGGTTTGTTCTCGATGCAGGGGGACGAGCCCGAGGCGATATGTACAGGCGAAGTTGATCGCATTGGCAGTCCGGCTGCACATATTCAGGCGACGGCCTTGGATGGCCGGGATCTGATTGATGAAACGTCCGAGGAGATTGTCGATCATCACAGCGCGCTCGACCACGTTCTGGATCTGGTGGTTCGGCAGTTTCCGGGCGTTACCATTTCAGCCGTTGGACATCGCATCGTGCATGGTGGACCTGACAATGACGGCCCGGTTCTGTTGACACGGAACAGTCTGAAGGACCTTGAACGTTTCTCGCCCTTTGCGCCGCTGCACCAGCCGTTCAACATCGCCGGAGCCCGCGCAGCGATGGAGCGGTTTCCGGACGCGGTTCAGATTGCGTGCTTTGATACTGCGTTTCATCGCAATCATCCGTGGGTTAATGACACCTTCGCACTGCCCGCCGTGTATTATGACATGGGCGTGCGGCGTTACGGGTTTCATGGGCTCAGCTATGACTACATTTCAAACCATATGGCCAAAACTGCGCCTCTGTTGCACAGCGGTCGCGTGATCGTTGCCCATCTCGGGAACGGGGCATCGATGTGTGGCATGATCAGCGGTCGTTCGGTCGGCTCCAGCATGGGGTTTTCGGCTTTGGATGGTTTGCCGATGGGAACCCGATGCGGACAACTGGATCCGGGCGTTGTCCTGTATCTCATGGAGCAGAAAGGCATGTCTGCCGCCCAGATAACCCAACTGCTGTACCGCGAGTCCGGTTTGCTTGGGATGTCGGGTCTGTCAAATGATATGCGCACGCTCGAGGAAGCGGATACTCCGGCAACACGCAAAGCGATCAGCTATTTCAATTTCCGGGCACGCCGTGAATTGGGGGCGCTTGCCGCCGTTTTGGGCGGTTTGGATGCGGTTGTGTTCACCGGGGGCATCGGTGAGAACTCGTCTCTGGCACGAGAGCGTATCTGTGCGGATATGGGATGGTTGGGGATTGAGTTAGACCCCGACGCGAACGCCGACAGCGCACGGGTTATCTCAACTCAGCTCTCACGGGTTCAGGTCATGGTTGTTCCGACGAACGAGGAACTGGTTATTGCGCGCGCTGCCGCGCAAATCTGTCGGTCACCAGCGAACTGCAGTGTTTCTGCACTGGAATTCAGCAGTCACATCTGAGCTAAAAAACCGGATTGGAAGACGATGCTGGCAGATAAGGACCTCGGGCCTTTCTGTCAGAAAAAATGCCCACCTACGGGAATCCCCCAATTTCGCGCATCGGCGCTGCAGGCTATCTTGATCTTAACAGGGTCATTCCTGACCAACCACTTTCCCCGATGAGGGGCTGGCATCTTACCCCCTCAGCCGGCCCCTCAAAAACCTTCTGACATAAGAAAACTGGCCGTTGCCCAAAACAATTTTCGGATTGGGTTAATCCGTTCCTGCCAAGTATTGGCCAACAAGTGCGGGCAATTTGGCGCTGTCATCGTAACTGATTGTATGCGGAATTTCTGCTACTGGTGACTTGCGATACCCTTCTGTGAACAGCAGAAACGGTACTTCGGCGCGTTTGGCTGTTTCGGCATCCACTTCGCTGTCACCAACAAACAGTCTGGGCCCTGAGCAGCCCAACGCATCAAAAGTTTCGTTTAAATGCTTGGGGTTAGGTTTGCGTACGGACAGTGTGTCACCGCCAAAAACAACATCAAAGTGATGGGCGAGTTTCAGTGCTTTCAACACATGGCGTGCCGGTTTTTCGGGTTTGTTGGTGCAGACGCCAAGGCGGTGTCCCTGCCCGCGTAACTCTGCCAATGCTTCCATGACGCCGGGATAAGGCACGGTCTGATCACTGGATGTTTTGTTGTAGTGATCCAAGGTCAGCTTCGTCAGCTCACCGTGGCGGTTCATGTCGATTTCGCAATGGCGAACTGTTCGTTCAACCAGCTTGGGCAGGCCATTTCCAACGAATCGCCCGATAATGGTTTGAGGCAATGGCGCGTGCCCAACATCGCCCAACATGCGATTCACGGCTCCGGCGAGATCAGCAAGGCTGTCTACCAACGTACCATCAAGGTCGAATACGATTGCTGCTGACATCTATTTGCACGCCTCTGTCGCCTGTTTAACAAGGCGTAACTCATTCAAACTAGAGGCGCAAATTGCAAGTTTCTGCACAAGCAAAATCCAGGTCTTGACATACCTTACTATTTTAATCAGATTAAGCGATGAAGCAACAGCCAACCCAATCCAGGGTCAGCCAGATCAGTGAATGCGAACAGATAAGGCGTTTCGCCTGAACAGCCCTGGAGATGTCCCGATGAACGCGCAGAACCCGAACCCCAGCCAATCCTATGCGGTTTCTATGCTTCCTTCCCACAAGGCCGAGGATCTGACTAAAGGTGGCAACCTGGCCCATATCGAGTTGGGCGACCAGCTTTACACTCTGCGCATCACCCGCGCCGGTAAGCTGATCTTGACAAAATGAGCGCTCCAAACTCACGCGGCGGAGCTGCCGTCGGGCGGCTATCCGACCTGAGCCCATTGGAGGCAGGTGCAGTCATGTATCTGCGACTGTGGAGCGAAGGAGCTGACGGGCGGGCAGATGCGGCCAGCGATTTCGATATCGCGCTGGGCGCGGATCAGGGACGTGCAGCAATGCTGACACTTGATCGTTTGTGCTCGCTGTGTGCCCATCACGGACGCCGTCCGCTGGTACGTCATGGGCTTGGTTGTGCGTGTCTGGGTGCTGACGAGAACTGCTTTGCCCAGATGATCGCAGCCGCCTCGGAAGGTGCGCGCGAGGATGCCATGATGATGGCCTCGCTTATCGTACGCCCAGATTTCGCTCCGGCATTGGCATCGCTTTCCGAAGAGCTTGGGCTTGCATTGCGTCGAATGACAACCGCGATACCGCTGCCAACAACCGGGCACAAAACCCCCTCGACCGTGTTGCACTGACAGGAAGATCGCAAAACCCAGGCCCACAAGAGCCGGGGTTTCGTTTTAACAGCAGCCACATCCTGCGTGATGGTGATCATGATCGCAGGCCGGGGCGGGTTCGAACGCCCCAACCTCGCTCAGAACATCGCGCAAGGCCCACAGGATCATGTCAACGTCTTCGGGTTCGATGGTCAAAGGTGGCCTGATTTTCAGGATGTTGTCCTTTGGCCCCTCGCTGCCGATGAGAATGCGATGATCGCGCATCCGGTTCTTGACGTATTTGCAGATTTCGGTGCCTTCGGAGCCATCGGGATTGATGAGTTCAACACCCAGAAACAGCCCCATGCCCCGCACATCACCGACACAGTCAAAATCAATTTCGATCTGACGCAGACCAGCCATAAGGAGTGCACCCATCGCGCTTGCGTTGTCCTGCAGGCCTTCGTCATCAACAATATCCAGAACCTCATTACCGATACGGCAGGACAGGGTTGAACCGCCAAAGGTCGAAAAGAACTCGATCCCGTTGTTGAAACTGTCGGCAATTGCCTTGGTCGTGACCAGAACGCCCAGCGGGTGACCGTTTCCAATGGGTTTCCCCATGACGACGATATCCGGCAGTGCCCCCTGATGTTCGAAACCGAAGTAATATTCACCCAACCGGCCTAGGCCAGTCTGAACCTCATCGGCGATACAGACACCTCCGGCAGCGCGGATTTTCTCGTAGACCGCTGGCAGATACCCTTTGGGTGGAATGATCTGACCACCCACCGAAGGGAAGGTTTCAGCAATGAAGCCAGCAACACCCTGACCCCGTTCGCGAAGCGCTTCAATCGCCGGATCCACCAGATCAGCGAATTTTGATGCACGCTCCGGATCGTCACGTTTGAACGATCCGCGATAGTCGTCTGCAACCTCCACCAGCTCGACCCAATCGGCCTTGCCAATTCCGCCCGGCTTGTTGAACTTGTAGGCCGAGATCGCCACCGCAGCATTGGTATTGCCGTGATAGCCATGATCAGGCGTTACGATCCCTTTCGCGCCGGTATGAGCACGGGCCAGACGCAGAGCCAGTTCGTTTGCTTCTGTACCCGAGTTCACGAAAAAGCAGACGTCGAAATGATCGGGCAGCTTTGACAATACCTTGTCGGCAAACGCGGTTTGCGCCGGGTGCAGGTATCGGGTGTTCGAGTTCATACGCTTCAGCTGATCTGCAGCAACAGCCTGAATTCGGGGATGAGCGTGACCCACATGTGGGACGTTATTGTAGGCGTCCAGATAGGGTCGACCCCACTCATCAAACAGATGATGTTTCCAACCACGCACCAGCATGACCGGATCGTCATAGGTCAACGACAGATTTCCACCGAATTGGTCGTGCCGTCCCTGCAGGATCGCCTGCTTGTCCGTCGGGTGATAGAAAACCTTCTCATCTGGCAGGTTCAGCAGCGCTGCCGGGTTTGGGCAAACCGCGTGCCACAGATACATCTCATCCGGATCGCCAACGCCGGGCCAGTCAGCTTCCATTCCGGCGGTCGTGAGCGCCAGCTGGAAATGTACATGCGGAGCCCAGCCGCCATTCTGGCTGGCATCCCCAAGCCGGGCAAAGGCCGCACCTTGTGCCACAGGGTCGCCGGGTTTCAGACGGTCGCAGACTTCTGGGTCCAGATGGCCGTAGAGTGTATAGAACGGATCACCTTCGGGCGTTTCGTGATGCAGGATGACGACACCGCCATAGTCGAGGTGACTGTCCCGGTTCTCAACAACTTCAACCCGGCCACTCATAGGCGCGTGCAGCACAGTGCCTGCCGGCGCGAACACGTCCACTGCCAGATGTACCGTGCGACGATCGGATGCTTTCCATGGTCCCTTGCGGAATCCGGGCTCGGCATAGATCAGACGCGGCTCGCTGTAATAGCCCAGCCACAGACCATCGCCAAACTCCTCACCCACGCGCGCAGCCTCTTCCAGCGGCATGTGGAACGGGTTCTGTGGCCACGTTGAGTTTTCAACTGACAGTGAGCCCATTGGAGTGTCGCTCAGGTCCTGTCCGAACATCTGGGCAAACTGGCCACGATGTTCGGACAGATAGGCGTGGATGCGTTCAGCACCATCCGTCACCGGCAACCCACACGCGGCCCGCAGGCGCGCGGGCATCAGGCCGCCATTTACCGATGTGTTCTCCAGAAAGCGCCAAGCCGGAGCCTGACTGATGGTTACATAAGGATCTTCGGGGTTTTCGATCGCCATCAGTGTCGAGTTCACGACGGAAACGGCCAGTCGCATGCGCAGAAGGGGCCAGATCAGGTCAACTTCTTCCGGTCGCAACCTGTTGGCTGCGTGATAACCACGTACCAGTGCAGTCAAGGCGCGCTCGGGCTTTGGATGATCCAGAACGATATAGGCACCGGCGATGGCCAGATCGCAGATGCGTGGCGCTGCGCACATGTCGCCTAGGTCGATCAGGCCAGAGATGCTCTGCCGTTGCCCCAATTCGCCTTCGACAAGGATATTGTAGTCGTTGGCATCATTGTGGATGGCCTGTTTCGGCAGCTCGTTCAGCTGGTCGGATATCGCAGCAAACCCGTCGGCGATTTCCTGCAGCAAAGCCCGTCTGTCGGGATCTACAATCGCATCCAGCTTGTCATTGATCCAGCCTGCCTGAACGAGATCCCATTTGAAATCCGAGCGATGCAGACCGTCATGCGAGAACCGTTCCAACGCGCGATCAGTGGCGCCAAGAGCGCGCCCCAGTTTCAGGATCAACTCTTCCCGTTTGGGGGCCGCTTTTGCGTAGCATTCCCCGGGCAGGCGTTCGAGCAACCAAACCAGTCTGGTTTGGCCCGCCTCATCTTCGATGCCGGGCAGCAGATTTCCATTCAGATCAGGAAACACCTTGGGAAATGGCAATCCAGGCGCTTCTGTCGCGATATGTTCAAGGGCTTTCACCTGCAAATCGACGAACTCAGCTTCGCAATCTGCCCGCATGACCTTCAGCACGTAGTCCTGACCATTGGTTGCCTGAACCAGAAAGTTGAGGTCATATTCGCCATCCAGCTGCGTCAGCTTGGCTTCGTGACCCCAATGCCTGCGCAGGGCGCCTGCCCAGAATTCTGTCAAATCGCTCATCAGCCTGAGTGTCCTTTAGTCCAGCGCCCGCAGCCGTTTGATCAGCGAGGATGTATCCCAACGCCCGCCGCCCAGTTTCTGCACGTCCTTGTAAAACTGATCGACCAACGCCGTGACCGGCAGCGAAGCGCCGTTTTCATTGGCTTCATCGAGGCAGATACCAAGATCCTTGCGCATCCAGTCCACTGCAAAGCCATAGTCGAAATGATCGTCCAGCATGGTTTCGTGACGGTTTACCATCTGCCAGCTGCCAGCAGCGCCCTGACTGATGACTTCGACAACTGCGCGGCCATCCAGCCCTGCTTTTTCAGCGAAATGAATAGCCTCACTGAGACCTTGAACGACACCAGCGATGGCAATCTGATTGCACATTTTGGTCATCTGGCCCGCTCCGCTGTCGCCAATACGGCGGCAGACTTTCGAATAAACCTGCATCACTGGCTCGGCTTTGTCATAAGCCGCCTGATCGCCACCACACATGATCGAAAGCACTCCGTTTTCAGCCCCGGCCTGACCACCTGAGATTGGCGCGTCGACAAAATCGATGCCCTGCGCGGCGGCCGCATCGTATAACTCGCGTGTAACTTTTGCGGAAACTGTGGTGTGATCGACGAAAATTGCGCCCTTTGACATGCCCCCAAAGGCACCGCTTTCACCAGTGCAGATCATTCGCAGATCGTCGTCATTTCCAACACAGGCCTTAACGAATTCTGCACCCTGTACCGCTTGTTCCGGTGTCATAGCCATCGCACCGCCATGTTGTTCAACCCAGGCTTCGGCCTTGGCTGCAGTGCGATTATAAACAGTGACTTCGTGACCCGCTGCCTGCAGGTGACCGGCCATGGGATAACCCATGACGCCCAGGCCAAGGAACGCGACTTTTGCCATTTGGTGATCCTCTCCGCTGTCCGGCCTCTCCCTCTGCTTTGCAGCAGGCCGGATTGTTCAGCAGAGACAAAGCAAAGCTGGGGCCAAAGGGCAACCCCGGGTCACGTTTTACGACCAAGATCCTTCTGAATTGGGTAATTCGGGCGATCATCGCCTGCACTGGCGTCAATCAGGTGGCTGAACTGTGCCACCGCCAAGTTTCTCTAAAGCCTCACTGGCCGCGAATGTTTCGCTCCATCAAATGCTGGTACAGGCGCGGGGAAAGGCGATTGAGCCACCATGCAAGCCGTGCGACCCGTCCGACAGGTATGGTTGGCTGCGATTTGTCCAGACCACGCAAAATGGTGGCTGCTGCATCTGCAGGGCTCATTTCATCCATCCCGTCCGCTGCTGATCCTGGACGCGCCGTTCCATCAGCTTGCCTGTCGGCGTTGCCCGGATTGGTCGAAACAAAGGAAGGCGCCGCGAGATGGACCTGAACGCCATGCGGTTTTTCTTCTGATCGCAGCGATTTAAAGAACCCTTCCAACGCGTGTTTGGACGCAGCATAGGCAGTGCGATGATAGAGAGGGGCAAACCCTGCCACCGAAGAGATCGCCAAATGCGTACCTTTGGATGCGCGAATCTCTGAAAGAAACGCGCGTGCCATGGCGACGGCCGCGAAATAGTTGATCTCGAACACTTTGCGGTGACTTGCATCATCGGACTGATCAAACCCGCAGATTTGCGTGATGCCTGCGTTGTATATGACCAGATCGATCGTTTCGCTCGTGGCGATGGTTTCTTCGACAGCTTTGGCCAGTTGATCCTTTTTGGTCAGGTCGCACGTGATCGGCAGTTGTGAGGGCGTTGTCGATAATCCTGACACATCCAAGTCAAGCAACACAACGCGCCATCCGCGCGCTTGCAGCGCCGCTGACAAGGCCTGACCCAATCCGCCGGCTCCACCAGATATCACTGCTGTTTTCATAGGCCTGCCTGCTGTTTCCAGAGATCAAAAACTTCGGCGCTGGTCTTTTCGGGCGTATAGCCGAATTCGGATTTCAAAGCGGTATTGTCCAGAACAGGACGGTATTGCAGAAACCTGACCTGTTCGGGGCCATAGCGCGACAACCCAAGCGGACGTGCGATCGAGAGGGCAGCCTTCAGCGACCAGGGCGGCAAGCGCAGAACGGACTTGTTCATAGCTTTGGCCAGATCGCCGACACCAAGCGCTCCGTCTCCGGCCACGTTATAGATGCCGGCGGGCCCGTCGGTTGCAGCACGTTTGAGTATGCGGGCCAGATCGCGGGTCCAAATGAAGACAAACGGGCTTTCACTACCTGACACCGCCAGTAGTCGGGGTTTGTGAAACAATGCCGTGATCTGGTTTTCTGTACCTTCGCCCAGCACCGTACCGACACGTAGAACAACCTGCTCGAGTTCTGGGGCCAGCTTTCGTGCCTCGGCCAGCAGCTCCTCGACTTGTCGCTTGTGATCTGAATAGGGAAACTCAGGGTTTCCGCGCAGAGGATCCTGCTCGCGCAACGGAACCCGGTTGTCGGCATGGTATCCATACGCGGCACCAGACGAGGTGACCACCAGCCGTCGGACACCATTGGCAATGGCCGCGTTTACAACCTTCCGCGTTCCTTCGACATCGACCGCATACGCAGTTTCGCGCCCCATCTTCGGCGGAGGGGTGACGATCGATGCCAAATGCACGATGACGTCTGGCTTGACCTTCGAAATGACCCGTGCGGGTTCACCCGTTGTGACGTCCATCCGCAGATAGGTGACTTCATCCGGCATGAAGTCCGGGCGATGCAGGTCGGTGGCAAAAACTTGGTGGTCTTTCAGCTCGGACAGAAGTGAGTGTCCGACCATGCCCGCAGCGCCGGTGATAAGGATACGTGTCATTGCGCAGCCTCAGTTCTGGCCATCACGGATGCCAACGCCAAGCCCGAGATCGCATGCCAGATTCCCCAGAAGGCTGCGACCACGGCCATTCCCCCCAACCCGTGGAAGAAGGCAAATATCAATACAAGCCCGAGGCCTGAATTCTGAATGCCCGTCTCAATGGTTACGGCGCGGCGGTCGTAAGGGGACAGCCGGGTCAGAGTGGCAACGACCCAACCGCCCCCCAGAGCCAATGCATTGTGAAGGATCACAAGCCCGGCGACAGCTCCGGCGTAGCTCAGGAAGAACCCCCAGTTGGCCGCCAGAGCGAGTATGATGAAGGCCACGAAGATGCCCATTGAAAGATACTGCAGCGGTACCCGCAGTCGCGCGGTCAGGTCCGGGCGGCGCTGGTTCAGAGTGACACCCAGAACCAGTGGCAGGATCAGCATCAGCCCGACGATGATCGCGATCTGGACCGGGTCGATTTTGGTTTGTTGCAGGATTTCCCGTGTTGGTGGATACAGCCCGCCCCAAAGGGCGATGTTGAACGGTGTCATGACAATCGCGCCGACGGTCGCGAAAGCGGTCATTGAAACGGACAAGGCCGCATTCCCACCAGCCCGATGTGTGATGAAGTTCGAGATATTGCCGCCGGGACACGCCGCAACAAGGATCAGCCCTAGCGCAATCGACGGGCGTGGCGCAACAAGCCAGACCAGAGCAAAGGTCAAAGCGGGCAACACGACAAACTGAGAAACCAACCCGACAACAACAGGTTTTGGCGCTCGACGCAGGCGGTCAAAATCCCGAGGCGTGAGATCAATGGCAATCGAGAACATCACAATCGCCAAAATCGCGTTCAACAGCGTCAACGATGCTGGGCTGAAGTTCAGCGTAATCTCGTCGATGCCGGTCATGTCGCGGCTTTCCTGAACCGTTCGATCCAGCCGGTAACCGCTTTGCGATAGGTCGCCTTATCGACGTAGTAGGCCATGCGGGCGAGTTTGAGATAGTTCATGCCTCCGGTGGCGCGCTCATAGTTTTCTTGTTTTTTGACTTTCAGCTCAGCAGCGACGGGGCAGCCGTTCCGAATGCCTTTTATGTAGCGCGCCACCATCTCGGCCTGCTCGTGCCGCCCCTGCCAGCCCAATCCGGTTGCTTCGATCATGCCCAGAACGAACAGGTCATCGCGCTCCGGGTGCATGGAGTTGAGATAGAGATGAGGTGCATCGCCCTGCCAGTTCAGCAGGTTCGGGTCGATGAAGGGGTAATGCAGTTTGTATCCCGTAGCGGCGAGGATCATGTCGTAATCCTCGCTGCTGCCGTCTTTGAAATGGACCGTTTTGCCGTCGATCTTGTCGATGTCGGGCTGAATGCGCAGATCGCCATGGCCTGCGTGATAAAGCACCAGAGAATTCACCACCGGGTGACTTTCGTAGAGCTTATAGTCCGGTTTGGGAAAACCGTATTTCTGCGGATCGCCGACGAACCAACCAAGGATCAAGTTATCGACTTTGCGTTTTAGCCACATGGGCAGGCGGATCATGCCCCCCATCGTGTCGGCAGGTTTGCCGAACACATATTTGGGAACAAAGTAATAGCCGCGCCGCATCGACAGATCGCAAAGCTCTGCGTGGTGAATGGCGTCCACCGCTATGTCGCAGCCCGAGTTTCCTGCGCCGACAACCAGCACGCGTTTGCCATCGAACTGACTGGGGTAGCGATACTCAGATGCGTGGATCAGCTCGCCATCAAAGGTGCCGGGAAATTCCGGCATGTTGGGCTCGGACAGGGTGCCGTTGGCGATCAGAACTCCGGCAAATTCAGCTTCATGCTCACCTTCCTGATCGCGCCAGCTGACATGCCAGCCATCGCCGGGTCCACCCAGAGGAGAGACTTTGGTGACCTCGGTGTTGAACTTGTAGTGGTCGCGCAGTCCAAAGTTGTCTGCAAAGGCGCGAAAATAGTCGCGCATCGCACGATGAGATGGGTATTCAGCGACCGCATCCTCCATAGGGAAGTCTGCGAATTCGGTCATCCGCTTGGACGAGATCAGATGCGCCGTTTCGTACATGGTCGATTTGGGGCCATCGATGTCCCACAAACCGCCCACATTCGAATGCAGCTCGAACCCCTGAAAGGGGATGCCCTGTTCTTTCAGAACCTTAGCCGCAGCCAGCCCCATTGGACCCGCCCCGATCAAGGCGAATGCCTCACGTGATTGTGTCATGAACCCTCCCCTGTTCTTGAGGTTTAAATTGAACGATCGTATAAAATAAGGCAAGATGAAAATTATGACTCTGAAAAACACCGAAAAACCAAGAAAAAGAGCACCATCGCAGCGGTCACTGCAGACCAGGGCAAAGATTCTGGATGCGGCTGAAACTCTGTTTGCCGAACGGGGATTCGAGGGGGCATCAATCCGCGACATTGCGGCAAAGGCGGGGGTGCAAGTCGGATTGGTGCAGCATCACGGCGGCACTAAAGAGGAGCTGTTTTATAAAACCGTTGCGCGTCGTGCAGACGAACTGGCCGGTCTCAGGATTGCGGCTCTGACTGAGGCGAAAGCCAAAGGGGCGCTGACCGTGCGCCAAATTCTGGATTGTTTCATCAGACCCTATGTGACGCTGGCCGAGGCAGGTGGACCCGGATGGATGTCTTATGGGCGTCTGGTGGCCCATGTTTCGGTCGATCCACGCTGGCGCAAAATTGCAGCCGAGTGTTTCGATCCGACAGCGCAAAGGTTCATCGCGGAGATTTCAGACTTGTATCCCGGCGTCGATTCCGCCTTGCTGGCAAGCGGGCAGATTTACTCTGTATCGGCTGTGCTGGCTCATCTGAACAGTGCTTGGCGAGTGGAAGCTTTGTCCAAAGGCGGAGAGTTGAGTGGCATCGATCAGCTTGTTGAATTTTGTACTGCGGGTATTGAGGCGATGGCTGCTTCTGCCCAGAACGACTGAGCCGAGGGCCTTTTATTGCCGCTTTAGCTGATCCAGCAACAATGTATTGTAGAGAGAGGGCGGCGATGTTCGTACGGCTTCTGGTGATGCGAAAAAACCAAACATCATAATGGCAATTGAAAACGCGCAGCCAACCAGCGCTATGGCGGCAACATTCAATGCTGATCGTAGCATGACAAACAAACCTTTTTTCTAAAATTACTTTCGGTATTGCGGATCATCGGGACTGATCATGCCCGCTTGGCCAGCTCTTGCTTAAGGCGCACATTTTCGTTTTGTAGCTGAGCAAGTTGTTGCCCTAGTGTGTTAAGGTGGGGGCGCAGCTCAGCTTCGGTAAACCGGGGCGTAATATGGCGCGGACAATTCCAGTCTAGCGCTTCGACCCGGATGAGAACGGCGCGTTCTGCCGGAGCATCCGCGTCCTCCGGGTACAAGCTGGCTGCCGCAGTTTCACCTTCGGTGAACTCAACCCGCCCCAAAATCTTCAGGCGACGTTGGTTGGCATAGTCCATCAGGATCATTGCGATCCGATCGTTGCCGTCCAGATTTCCCCGGGAAATATACTGTTTGTTGCCAGAAAAATCGGCATATCCGATAGTGGTCGGACCCAGCACCTTCAGAAATCCGATCGGTCCGCCGCGATACTGTACATATGGCCACCCGGTTTCGGAAACGGTGGATTGATAGAACCCATCCCGCGCTTGGATGAATGCCTTTTCGGCGTCACCGATCTGATGACCCTGCTGTGGGCCGCCTTCAATGAACTTTGAATAGGACGCGGCTGAACCCATACGCTCCTGATGGGCGCGGACGGCTGGGGTAAAGGTCAGTTCGGAAAAAGCGCGGGGCATGTTGTGTCCTTTCAAAGACCCAGTTCAGACAGGCCGGGGTGGTCATCGGGGCGTGGCCCGAGCGGCCAGTGATACAGCCGTTCGCCTTCGGTAATCGGGAGGTCGTTCAATGAGGCATGGCGATGCGCCATTCTGCCATCTTCGGCAAACTCCCAGTTTTCGTTGCCATAAGATCGGAACCACTGACCGCTGTCGTCACGCCATTCATAAGCATAGCGCACGGCAATGCGGTTTCCTAAAAAGGCCCACAGTTCTTTGATCAGTCGATATTCCATCTCCTTGTGCCATTTGCGGGTCAGGAAGGCATGGATGTCCGCGTGACCTGTCAGAAATTCTGCACGATTCCGCCATTGGCTGTCGTCGGAATAGGCAGGCGTAACGACATCCGGATCACGGCTGTTCCAGGCATTCTCAGCCATTCGTACTTTTTGAATAGCTGTATCAAGCGTGAATGGAGGTAGGGGTGGTCGTTTCATCTTGGATCTTTCAGGTCAGTGAGGCGGCCAGAAGGGCCAGGGTTAAAAGCAGTGGAAGATACTGAGATGAAAATGGGTTGGGGTAACGGCGCATGGGTTTAATCCTGGGTGTACAGATCGGTAAACTTATGCAAGTAAATGTACCGATCTGTTAACTTTTTCAAGTATCACTCGGAAATATTTTTGAAACTTTAGTGTCGCCTGTGATTAGATTGTTTGGATTCAATGGCTTGCATGGGGTCATTGCAACGTATCGCTCGCAACAATATGTACTGATCAGTACACTAAGGAGCCGAATCATGCGCCCCAACAAACGAGATGAGCTGGTGCGAAAGGCGCTGCAGGTCTTTTATCGTGATGGATTTCACGCAACCGGCATGGACAAGCTTGTTGCGGAAACCGGGGTTTCAAAAACCTCGATGTACAAACACTTCCGCACCAAAGAGGAGCTTATTCTGGCAGCCCTGAGGTTGCGGGACGAAAACTTCCGCAACTGGTTTCTGCGCCGGATTGAAGAGCTTGCCGATACGCCCGCTGAACAACTGATTGCCAGTTTCGATGCGCTGAAAGAGTGGTTTGAGGAAGACAGTTTCCGGGGCTGCATGTTCATCAAGGCAGGCGCTGAATATCAGGATAAAGATCATCCCATTCATGTACAGGCCGCCGAACACAAGCGGGTTTTGTTAGAGTATTTCACAGAGCTCGCCCGCAAGGCGGGCGCACGAAATCCCGAAAAGCTGGGTTGCCAGTTGCTGCTCCTGAAAGAGGGGGCAATCGTGACGGCGGTGCTGCTGAAAAGCTGCGATCCAGCACAGGATGCCAAAGAAGCCGCGCAGGTTCTGCTGGATAACGCACTGGCGTGACGGATCAAACCTAGCTGAAATCTGCAATTTACTGATTTTGTGGAAGACCTGAGCCGGTTTGTCCGTCCATTCATTGCGTTTAAAGAACGTTACGTTGCGAAGAAGCTGGACGCCACGTCACACGGATTGGCTGGAATCGCGGTGAAAGGTAGCCTTCCGGTAACTTTAGATCGGAGACGAGATATGTCGCTTTTTTCCAGCACCGCCGCATGGGTTACTGACGAACACCGGATGTTTGCCGAGATGGCAGGCCGGTTCATGGATGATGAACTGGTTCCCAACATTGAAAACTGGGTCGATAATGGCGTTGTGGATCGGGATTTCTGGCACAAAGCAGGTGCAGCCGGTCTGATGGCTGGTGCCATTGACGAAGAATACGGCGGCGTTGGCGGTGGCATGGGCTTTGACTCGGTCACGATCTATGAGCAGACCTCTCGCGGGGATGCCGGTTGGGGATATGGCATCCAATCGATTGTGACCCATTACATCACCGCCTATGGCAGCGAGGACCAAAAGCAGAAATGGCTGCCTAAACTGGCATCCGGCGAAATGGTCGGTGCGATTGCTATGACCGAGCCCG
>NZ_SMMF01000928.1:37571-61960 GCF_009711355.1 Roseibium sp. RKSG952
GACAGCTGAAAAAGATGGTAACTCATATCGCATCAACGGCTCCAAGATTTTCATCACCAATGGACAGACTGCTGATCTGGTGATCGTTGTCGCCAAGACTGACAAAACTCAGGGTGCCAAAGGCGTTTCGCTGATTGCAGTCGAAACTGACGGTGCCGAAGGGTTCCGCCGAGGGCGAAACCTCAAGAAGCTTGGCATGAAGGCAAATGACACGGCCGAGCTGTTCTTTGAGGACGTCAAAGTTCCGATGACCAATCTTATCGGCCCGGAAGAGGGGCAGGGCTTTTATCAGCTGATGAAGCAGTTGCCCTGGGAGCGACTGACAATCGGTATTATGGCGCTGGGCGCGATCGATTTTGCCATCGCCGAAACCGTGAAGTATGTGCAGGAGCGCAAGGCTTTCGGTCAACGCGTCATGGATTTCCAGAACACGCGGTTCAAACTGGCCGAGTGCAAGACCAAAGCCGAAGTTCTGCGCAGCTTTGTCAACGATTGCATCGCCAAGCTTGAGGCGGGCGAGTTGGACGCGGCAACCGCGTCGATGGTCAAGTACTGGGGTTCGGAAGTTCAGAACGAGGTCATGCATGAATGCCTGCAGCTCTTTGGTGGCTACGGCTTCATGATGGAATATCCCATCGCGCGTCTTTACGCGGATGCCCGGGTGCAGATGATCTATGGCGGAACAAACGAAGTGATGAAGGAGCTCATCGCACGTTCGATGGACATCTGAGGCAAAGTCCCTCGTATCATGCGCCACACGCGCTCTTTCGGCCAAGCTTCTGGGGTGAAGCTTGGCCGATATTATTCAGACTGACGAAGCTGTCCTTTCAACCATTTCAGAAATGACTTCAGTGGTTCTGACTCTGCCTGCCGTTGCGGCCAGACAAGATAATAGTCTCCAAGGCTCACCGGGGGACCATCCCATGCAAGCACCAACCGTCCGTTGTTCAGGTCTTCGGTCACAAGATAGCTGGGCAGTAGTGCGACGCCCAACCCATGAATGGTTGCCTGGATCATGGTCGAGAACTGATCAAACAACATGCCGCGAACGCCTTCAGCGGGCTGGCCCTGCGCCATGAACCATCTCTCCCACGCGTCCGGGCGCGTATCGAGATGCAGCAGTGGCGCGTCATGCAGCCAGTTTATGTCGCTGGTATTCTCCGGCAACAGATCGGGGGCACAGACCGGTAGCACCTCTTCCCGCATGATGGGCATATAGTTGACACCGGCCCAATCCTGTTGGCCAAAGTGGATTGCGGCATCGAAGGGCTCAGCCTCAAAATCAAATGGTTTGAGGCGTGTATTCAGGTTTACCGTCACCTCCGGGTGCCGACGGGCGAAGTCCTGCAATCGTGGAGCCAGCCAGTGCATGCCGAACGCGGGCAAGATCGACAGATGCAGCGACCCGCCGGTTGGATTTGCCTTCAGCTTTAGTGATGCCTGCGCAAGTTGCTGCAGCGCCGATCTTGCGATTTCCACATACTCTTTTGCAGCCGGGGTCAGGTTTAGGCGCATCTGGGTACGCTGGATCAATTCAACCCCCAACTGCTCTTCCATGGTCTTGAGCTGACGGCTGATTGCGCTTTGCGTTAGGGACAATTCCTCGGCCGCTGCCGAGGCACTGCCAAGTCTGTCCACAGCTTCAAGCGCCAGCAGAGACGAGATTGAGGGCAGAAACCGACGGGGCGCAATCATATGATTTATCCTCATACCTTTTGGATGGAATATCACTGGCAATTCGGCTTTTCCAGCGAGATACACACCATACCTGATCGTTACGCGGAGCTTGCGCCATGACCATTCAGAACAGTGTTGATGAATTCCAGCGGGCGGGGCGGCTTGAAGGGATCGAGCTTTCCGAGATCGTGCAGATATCCGAGCACGCCGCAAGATTGCGTGCACAAGGTGTGGATGTCATTGCGCTCAGTACGGGTGAGCCTGATTTTCCTACACCGCCCCATGTGGTTGACGCGGCGCATCGCGCGGCGCTCGAAGGGCAGACCAGATATCCAGCTACCGCCGGAACACCTACTCTGCGAGCGGCCATCGCGGGTCAGGTCGGCGTAGAACCGGCAAATGTGATCGTGTCGACCGGAGCCAAACAGGTTCTGTCGGCCGCGTTCATGGCGACGCTCAATCCCGGGGATGAGGTGATAACCACGGCCCCGTTCTGGACCAGCTACGCGGATATGGTGAAATTGGCTGGCGGGGTGCCCGTTGTATTGGATTGCCCTGTTTCACAGGACTTCAAGCTGACGCCTGAACAGCTGGAAAATGCGATCACACCGCAGACCCGATGGCTGCTTCTGAATACACCATCAAACCCAACCGGCGCAGTATATTCTGAGGCTGAATTGCAGGCGCTGGGCAAGGTTCTGGAAAATCACCCTCAGGTCTGGGTGATCTCGGACGAAATATACCAGCACCTTACCTATGTGCCCTTCACGCCCTTTGTTAAGGCCGTTCCCGCCCTGACAAATCGAACGCTGATTGTGAATGGTGTGTCCAAGGCTTATTCGATGACCGGCTGGCGCATTGGCTGGGGGATTGGTCCTGCGCCCTTGATCAAGGCGATGGTGGCTGTACAGGGCCAAATCACATCAGGTGCCTGTTCCATCGCACAGGCTGCTGCGCTCGAGGCGATTACCGGTCCGCAGGAGCTACTGGCTGAACGACGAAGCGAAATGCAAACGCGCCGGGATCTGGTTGTCGATGGGCTAAACCAAGCCGGGCTTAGCTGCGCGACGCCGGACGGAGCCTTTTACGTTTTCCCTAAGACCCCCGTGCAAATGCCGGTCGATCATGAGTTTTGCCGGTATCTGCTGGATGAGGCAGGTGTTGCTCTGGTCCCCGGTCGTGCCTTTGGGATGCCGGGACATTTGCGCCTGTCCTTCGCCTATGCAACGGATAGCCTGACCGAAGGGCTTGCCCGCATCACACGCGCCGTTGCTGCGCTCTGAAACAATAATATTTAAAAAAGGCCGAGCCATGGACCGCGCCCAGATCGTTCACGAAAACTTCCTGACCCGCGTTGCAAAGCGTGACCTTCCTGAAGGTGCCCCGCCAACACCGGGCCTGAGTGATGCAGAAGCCGTTTCGCTCTATCGCTCACAGGTTCTCAGCCGTGCTTTGGATCGCACCAGCCGGGCCATGCAGAAGGCAGGGCAGGGTTTCTATACGATCGGCTCGTCGGGGCATGAGGGGATGGCGGCAGTTGCGCATGCGCTGCGCCCGACTGATATCGCGTTCCTGCACTATCGCGATGCGGCGTTTCAGATCGCGCGCGCAGAGCAAGTGCCCGGTCAGCAGATCGCTTGGGATATGTTGCTGAGTTTTGCCTGTTCAAAAGAGGATCCGACCTCGGGCGGGCGGCACAAGGTGCTGGGTTCCAAGGCGCTGACGATTCCGCCCCAGACCTCGACAATCGCCAGCCATCTGCCGAAAGCCGTCGGTGCGGCCTACAGCCTCGGCGCTGCGCGCCGGCATGATCCTGAACACCGGGAACTTCCCTCAGATGGGATTGCCATGTGTTCTTTCGGTGATGCTTCGGCCAATCACTCTACAGCACAAGGGGCAATCAATACCGCAGGCTGGACCAGCGTGCAGTCCACGCCATTGCCGCTTCTGTTCGTGTGCGAGGACAACGGAATCGGCATTTCGGTGAAAACGCCGAAAGGCTGGATTCAGGCCTCGATGGAGCACCGGCCGGGCATCCGGTATTTTCAGGCCAATGGTCTCGACATTTACGAAACTCATGCGGTCGCCAAAGAGGCCGCCGGATATGTCCGAACCCGCCGCAAGCCAGCCTTCCTACATCTGAAAACCGTGCGCCTTTATGGTCATGCCGGGGCGGATGTACCAACCACCTATCTGAGCAAGTCCGAGGTTGAAGCGGATGAAGCCAATGATCCACTCCTGCATACGGTGCGCCTTCTGGATCAGGCCGGTGCATTGTCGCCGGATCAGGCCCTTAAAATCTACGAAGACACCTGCGCGCGCACGGATCGCATAGCTGCTGAGGCAGCATCCCGCCCGCATCTGGCAGATGCACAGGAGGTGATGGCCAGCCTGATCCCACCCAAACGCAATTGCAAACCCACCAACGGCCCCAGCGCCGAGGCACGCGCTAGTACATTTGGCGGCGATATGCGCGCAATGGATGAGCCGCAGCCGATGAGCCGTCTGATCAACTGGGCGCTAACCGACCTGATGCTGGAGCATGGTGAGGTCGTCTGTATGGGCGAGGATGTGGGCCGCAAGGGCGGTGTTTATGGCGTCACGCAAAAGTTGCAGCAACGTTTTGGCCCCGACCGCGTGATCGATACGCTGCTGGACGAACAGTCCATTCTGGGATTGGCCATCGGGATGGGGCATAACGGGTTTGTTCCGATCCCCGAGATTCAGTTCCTTGCCTATCTGCACAACGCCGAGGATCAGATCCGAGGCGAGGCAGCCACATTACCGTTTTTCTCGAATGGTCAATTCACCAACCCGATGGTGCTGCGCATTGCCGGGCTTGGCTATCAGAAAGGGTTCGGGGGTCACTTCCACAATGATAACTCGCTGGCAGTACTACGCGACATCCCTGGCGTGATCATTGCATGCCCATCCAATGGTGCGGATGCCGCCCAGATGTTACGCGAATGCGTGCGGTTGGCGCGGGAAGAGCAGCGGGTCGTTGTCTTTCTCGAACCAATTGCACTTTATCCGATGCGGGATCTGCACGAACCGCAGGATGCGAGATGGATGACAACCTATCCCTCTCCGGATCAGCGGATCGCGCTGGGCGAGGTTGGAGTGCATGGAGATGGTGCTGATCTGGCCATCGTGACATATGGCAACGGGCACTATCTGTCGAAGCAGGCTTTGCCAGAGCTTGAGGCGGCTGGTCTGAGCACCCGGATCATCGACTTGCGCTGGTTGGCGCCATTGCCAGCGGATGCGCTGCGGGCAGCCACCAAAGGATGTAAGCATTTGCTGATCGTCGATGAATGTCGGCGCACTGGTAGCCAGTCAGAGGCACTGATGGCCCTGTTCTGCGAAGAAGGTGGTGACACTCCGACCGCGCGTGTTGTGGCCGAAGATTGCTTTATCGCGACCGGACCAGCCTATGCTGCACCACTGCCGTCGAAGGATGGCATTGTTGCCGCTGCATTGTCTTTGACCGGAGCAAAGAAATGACCCGAACAGCCGTCGTAATCTGCCCCGGGCGGGGGACCTACAACAAACCCGAGCTGGGCTACCTGCATCGCCACCATCCTGCGCGCATGGATATGTTCCATCGATATGACGATATCCGAGTTGGAGAATCTCAGGAAACGGTCACCGCTCTGGACAGCGCCACGCGCTATACTGTCGGAAAGTACTCTCGCGGTGACGTGGCCTCGCCCCTGATCTATGCGGCATCCCTTGCCGATGCGCACGCGCTTGCGGATGATATCGATGTGGTCGCGGTCACCGGGAACTCGATGGGTTGGTACATCGCGCTTGCCGCCGCCGGGGCGTTGAGCCCCGAGAATGGGTTTCGCGTGGTCAACACCATGGGCACGCTGATGCAGGAGCATCTGATCGGTGGGCAATTGGTTTATCCATTCGTGGATGATGACTGGCGGAACGATCCTGCGCGCAAAGCAGAACTTCTGTCGCACGTGGCACGTATCAACGCGTTGGAGGGGCACGATCTTGCGCTATCCATCGATCTGGGCGGTATGCTGGTACTGGCCGGGAATGAGGAAGGTCTGAAGGCCTTTGAGGCATCCCAACTCGTTGTGCAGGAACGTTTTCCGATGCGTCTGGCCAACCATGCGGCATTTCATACACGGCTGCAGGAGCCTGTTGCAAAGCAAGGGCGGGCCCGGCTGGGTGTGGAATTGTTTGGACAACCTGAACGCCCGCTTATTGACGGGCGCGGCAAGGTTTGGTGGCCAGGGGCGACGGACACAAAAGCCCTGTGGGACTACACGTTGGGGCATCAGGTTACGGAAACCTATGACTTCACGCGCGCCATCCAGACTGCCGCACGGGAGTTCGCACCTGACCTGTTTATCGTAACTGGACCGGGCGCGACGCTGGGCGGCGCGGTTGCGCAGTCTTTGGGATTTGCGAATTGGCGAGGCATTTCCGACAAGGCATCCTTTCAGGCGCGGCAAGCAGATCATCCGATGTTGATCGCGATGGGCCGGGATGATCAGAGATCGCTTGCAACAGGCTGACACCGCGCTAATGATCCGCGAAAACTGAACTGAGGTCTGATATGATCGACCCCGACCATACCCTCTGGCAAAACACCAGCCGCGAGCATGTCAACGCGGACCCGCTGTCCGAAGATATCACGGTTGATCTGGCTATCATCGGCGGGGGGTATACGGGATGTTCTGCAGCGCTCCATGCGGCACAGGCTGGCGCTTCGGTTTGTTTGCTTGAGGCGCATCAGATCGGTCATGGCGGATCAGGGCGGAACGTTGGGTTGGTGAACGCAGGCCTGTGGTTGCCGCCCGATGAAATTCGCGCGCATCTTGGCCAGACTGCCGGAGATCGGCTGATCGAACTACTGGGTAACGCACCATCTGACGTTTTTCGATTGATCGAGGAACATGGGATCGACTGTGAACCCGTAAGGAACGGAACGCTACACTGTGCGCATTCGGCTGCGGGCTTCCGGGATCTGCAGACCCGCCATACGCAACTTTCGGCATCAGGCGCGCCGGTCGAATTGCTGTCAGCAGAAACAGCGGGTCAAAGAACCGGCAGCGCATCGTTTCACGGGGCATTGTTGGATCCGCGGGCAGGCACCATCCAGCCGTTGGCTTATGTACGCGGCCTCGCCCGGGCTGCAATCGCTGTGGGGGCTCAAGTATTTGAACAAAGCCCTGTCCGGTCGATGCATCAGGTAGACGGCGTCTGGAGCCTGAGCACACAAGGCGGAACCATCCGCGCAAAGTCCGTGATACAAGCAACCAATGCGTATCACGCAGGCCTGCAAGAGTCCGCGCCCGATTATGTGCCGGTGTATTATTTCCAGTATGCCACTGCTCCTCTATCAGACAATCTGCGCGCCAGCATTCTGCCATCTGGCGAAGGGTGCTGGGATACCGGGTTGATCATGACCTCGTTCCGCATGGACCAAAGTGGTCGTCTGATTATCGGGGGGATGGGTGATCTGAAGCGACCCGGTCGGATGGCGCATGTTGGCTGGCTGCGACGCAAGTTGGCCGAGCTTTATCCTCAGCTATCGGACCAGCCGCTGGTCGAGGGCTGGCATGGGCGCATCGCAATGACCTCGGACCATATACCCAAGATCACACGGATCGGACCCAATGCCCTGTCTGCGCACGGATTTTCTGGCCGTGGAATCGGGCCAGGCACCGTGTTTGGACGTCAGATGGCGGCAAGCGTTTTGAACGATGATCTGACCGAACTACCAGTGTCTGAAGTTTCCGAATATCACGAGAAGTGGACAGGACTTCGCCGCGCCTATTTTGAAACAGGCGCGGCGCTGACGCATCTCATCAAGGCACGGTTCTGAAACTTCAGACCGACCGGGTAATACCGCCGTCCACGCGGATGTTCTGCCCGGTGATGTATGCGCCCCCCTCGGAAGCAAGCAAAGCAACGACCGAAGCGATTTCGTCATAGCTTTTGCCATACCGGCCCATCGGAATACGTGAGCGGAATTCTTCCTTTTCCGGCAAACTATCGATGAAGCCGGGCAGGACGTTGTTCATGCGGATGTTTTCGGCTGCATGTTTGTCGGAATAGAGCTTGGTGAAGGCTGCAAGCCCCGCACGAAAAACGCCTGAGGTAGGGAAAACCGGATCAGGCTCGAACGCGGCAAAGGTCGAGATGTTGATGATGGAACCGCCACCCTGGGCTTGCATGATCGGGGTGACAAGCCGTGTCGGTCGAACGGCATTCATGAAGTAGACATCCATCCCTGTATGCCAGTCCTCATCGGTCAGCTCCAGAATTGGTGCGCGCGGTCCGTGGCCGGCGGAGTTGACCAGAACGTCGACACGCCCCCAATGCGACATGGCCGCATCGACCAGTTTCTTGAGGTCATCATTGGATTGGTTGGATCCTGTAACGCCGACGCCACCAAGCTCATGCGCTAAGGCCTCACCTTTGCCCGACGAAGACAGGATGCCAACTTTAAATCCATCTGCAGCCAGCCTACGGGCGGAATCCGCACCCATGCCACTGCCGCCTGCGGTGATCAGAGCAACTTTTTCAGTCATTGTTCTCTCCATTAAAGGTCTGCAGTCAAAATGTGCATTCCGGGTGGGTTTGACCAATCAGTTCTCCTGCCTCTATGCTGTAGAAAATCTACTGCTTATTGTCATGACCGCTCTTCCCCCACTCAACGCCATACGTGCCTTTGAAGCATCCGCCAGACATCTCAACTTTCGCCTCGCCGCAGAAGAGCTTGGGGTTACTCAGGGTGCAGTCGCCCAACAGGTGCGCGGGCTGGAGGCAAGGCTGGGGCAACAGCTATTTGATCGCTTGCCACGCGGATTGCGGCTGACTGAGGCGGGTCGCCGCTTCCATTCCCCGTTGCGCAGAGCCTTTCGCCTGATCGAAGAGGCTGTCGAAGATCTGTCGGGTAACCGAAAGATCGCGATATCTGTGACGCCAAGCTTTGCCTCGAAATGGCTGGTGCCACGAATATCGGATTTCACGGCAAAACACCCGGATATCTCGGTTCAGGTGGACGCGCGGGAACGCATTGCTGATTTTCAAAGTGACGGAATAGATATCGCCGTTCGCCAAAGCAGGGCACCATTCGCTGCTGATCTTGAAGCCACACCGTTGTTCACCTCAGCGTTTGTTGTGGTTTGTAATCCCGAACTTGCACAGAGCGTATCGCAGCCGTCTGAGCTGATGGATCATCTGCTGCTCAGCGACTCGCATGGTCTGTGGCCATTGTTTCTTGAACGGGCAGGCGTAGTTGGCAGACCGCGAATGATGAGTTTCAGTCAAACCAGCCTTGCAATAGATGCGGCAATCTCGGGTCAGGGGTTTGCGCTGGCGAATGAGCCGCTTGTGGCATCCGAGCTTGCATCGGGTGATTTGGTGCAGCCGTTGCCAGAAGTGCTGCTGGAGGACCTCGAGTTTTTTGTCGTTAATCCCAAAAAGCCACGGCAGCCGGAATTGGTGCGATTGATGCGCGAGTGGCTTGTTTCTCAGGCCTGAAGATCTGCCGTGATCGCCTCGATGCGTTTGCGTAGCCATCGATGTGCCGGGTCATTTGTCGAACGCTGATGCCAGACCATGTAGATCGAAACAGGTTCACACGCGAAAGGTAGCGGCGCGCAATCCAGTGACGCCAATGGGCCGTTCTTCATCAATGCCGTGTCGGTCGAAATCAGGTCGCTGCCATTTACGAAGGATGGGATCGCGTTGAAATTTGGCAGTGTTACGGTCGCGGGGCGGATCTGACTTTGATCGACGCCACGCATCACGGCCCTTGCATTGCGTCCATCTGCAAAGCGCACTTCGACATGTTCACTTTCACAATAAGATCGCCAGTTGTCTGGCGGCGCGCGCCGGTCGCCATCGTAGAAAACCATGAGCGGACTTGTGATCAGGAGCTTCTGAAATATGTCCGGGCCGTCCGGTGGCAGAGGCGTCAACATCAGCTGGCATCGGTCACTACGCAGAATATCTGCGGAGGGTACGCCTGACGGGATGAAGCCCAGTTTCAGCCTTACCCCATCGGCACGTGCCGTCCGCAAAAGTTCCGGAAATACCAACTCGCGCGGCATGTCGTTAGTGGCGATCTGGACGCTGATCTCTTCTGACAGGGGGTCGAAAGGCCGCCCTTCCGTCAAGGCGCGCAGACCATCCAGTACGTGTTGAACCGGTTCTTTCAGCGACAGGGCGCGTTCGGTCGGGGTCAGCCCTTGACCCGAGCGGACAAACAGAGGGTCGCCCAGAACCAGTCTGAGCTTCGCCAGCGTATGGCTGATTGCCGATTGCGTGACGCCCAGTCGGTCTGCAGCTTTTGATACCGAACTCTCTTCGAGGATCGTCAGAAAGGTGCGCAGGACTTTGCCATCGAGGTCAGTAAAATCAGTTTTGTTCATATCATATATGACTAGTCATGAGTGGTTTTGTTGTCCACCGGGCTATAGGTGACTGTCATCCAAAGGAGGCGCGCGATGGGGATCCGCTTTTTCTCAGACAAAAACCGTCCGGTTCATATGGGCTCATATCCGCTGGAGCGACTGGCGCGTCAGGCCGATATGCCGGATCTTGGCTCGGTGCCATCTATGCCGGACCTTAGCTTTCATCGCCCCGAGCAACCCGAAAGCATCGTAAACGCGATGGGTGAGTTTCAGGCCATGATGGATGCAATCCGGGATGGATTCGTAAATACGGTGATGTCCGAGGTCCCCGCAGATCCGCTTGAGCGGGCAAACCATCTGAAGGCCTTTGGGTATTTCAATGATGCCTCGATGATTGGATGTGGGCCCCTGCCAACCGAGGCGTTGCTAGATGCGCCGCGCCGGAACCCGGATATCGATCGGCTGGCCCATGCGCTGAGGACGCGTCAAACCAAAACTCTGGCTTCTGGCATCGATGTGATCATGGCCGATCTGAAAGAAAGCATGGAGGCGACGCCGGGTTCGATCGACACACATCGTCATGCCATCGTATTTCTGTATGAACACAACCGAGATCCCGATCCATCTGAGCCTGGCGCGGATTGGATACTGGATGCTCAGGATCATCGGGCGTGTCTGCTGGCAACTGAAAACGCCGTCGTCATTGCCAATTACATTCGCCTGCTTGGCTTTGATGCCCGGGCACATACCGCCATGTCGTCAGAAGTTGACCTGGGCAAACTTGCCGTGGCTGCCGGGCTGGTATCGTCAGAGGTTGATGGGCTGGTCGCACCTTGGTTAGGGCGGCGCTTTGGCTTGGCCGCAGTCACGACCGAGATGGATATAGCTCACGACCTGCCGCTGGCCCCGATGGCGCAACAGCCCTGGTTTCGAACGCAAGGCCCGGCCTGGTGGCTGGGGGCAGGCTTTGCCAAGAATGCACTGAACCGCGACCCCTACGCCAAACGGCGATACATGGATGGCGCGCATCCGTTTGAGAACCTCAAACGTGTCGACGATCCGACCACTTACATCGACGAAGTAAATGTCGCGCGGGTACCCAAGCGCGCGGACATGTTCGCACGCGCCCAGTTCGGCGATATGGGTAAGACACTGCAGGACAGCGCCAAGGGTGGTTATTATGTGCGCAAGGCGGCGCCCAGCTTTGCACAGCGTCGGGCCTTGGGGGCGTTTGTCCTGTTGCAGGATGGCGAAAGCGCCGAGGTCAGCAAGCCCAGAAATTACGAGCGTAATGCCGCGAACCTCAAGGCAGCAAGCCATTTTCTGGGTGTTGATGCTGTTGGCCTCAGCCGTTGCCCGGAATGGAGTTGGTATTCTCACGACGCGACGGGGGAAGAAATCGTTCCGCCCCATGATCAGGCGATCAGCATGATCATCGATCAGGGCTATGAAACCATGGAAGGCGCCTCGGGGGACGACTGGATCAGCGTTGCGCAATCCATGCGGGCCTATCTGCGGTTCTCGCTGCTGGGCGGCGTGATTGCCCAGCAGATCCGCAATCTCGGCTACAAAGCCAAGGCGCATACGGTGATGGATGGTGAAGTGCTGCAACCACCGCTGTTGCTGCTCAGCGGATTGGGAGAGGTCTCGCGCATTGGTGAGGTGATCCTGAATCCCTATTTGGGCCCACGCCTCAAATCCGGTGTCGTGACAACCGACATGCCGATGGAACATGACAAACCGATTGATTTCGGCCTGCAGAGCTTTTGTGAAAGCTGCAATAAATGCGCACGCGAATGCCCTTCGGGTGCGATCACCGCTGGACCGAAACTGATGTTCAACGGCTACGAAATCTGGAAATCCGACAGCCAGAAATGTGCCACCTACAGGATCACCACGCCGGGGGGCGCGATGTGCGGGCGATGCATGAAAACCTGTCCGTGGAACCTCGAAGGTATTTTCAAGGAGCGCCCGTTCCGTTGGGCGGCGATGAACATTCCGTCTGCCGCTCCGGTTCTGGCGAAGCTGGACGATGCCGTCGGCAACGGTGGGCTGAACGATACCAAGAAATGGTGGTGGGATCTGGAGTTGCAGTCAGACGGTGCCTATCGACCGACAGAGCAGCCACTGAACCGGCGCGATCTGCAGAGGGATCTGGATCTGAAATATGAAGATCAGACGCTGGCAGTCTACCCGGCATACCTCGCCCCACATCCTTGGCCCTATCCATTTGCGATGGATCGCGAAGCCGGCATTGCCGCTTATGAGGCGATGGTCACAGCGGATGAATACAAATCCCGCGTGGCGACGGGCGATATGTCAGTTGTTCATCGATACCAGATTGCTGGCGATGCACCGGTAATGCGTGTGGAACTGACCAAAGTCGATAAGATGACCGCTGATGTGACCAAATATGAGTTTTCGGCGATGAACGGTGCCCCGCTTCCGGAATGGACGGCAGGGGCGCATCTGGACGTGCTGGTGGCTCCGGAATTTCTGCGACAGTATTCAATGTCGGGTGATCCGTCTGATCGCAGCACGTACCAGATTGGCGTGTTGCGAGAGGATGAAGGCCGCGGTGGATCGGCATTGTTGCACCGTATCTTCAACGAAGGGCGCAAAGTCTTCATTTCGAAACCCATCAACCATTTTGATCTGGATGAAACTGCTGCAAAGACGTTCCTGATGGGGGGCGGTATCGGCATCACCCCGATGATTGCTTTTGCGCATCGCCTGTATGCGCTGGGCAAAGATTTTGAGCTGCACTATTCGGCCAGCACACGACAGGGAGCCGGTTATCTGGATGACCTAGCCACCATGCCGTGGGCCGATCGCGTACACTATCATTTCTCGGATGAAGGTACCCGTGCGGATCTGGAAGTTGTTCTGTCGGGGTATCAGCCGGGATGGCATGTCTACACCTGCGGACCCGATCGCTATATGGATGGAGTCATCCAGGCCGCTGAAAAGCAGGGTTTCCCGGACGAGGCGCGACATCTCGAGTATTTCTCAGTTCCGGAGCAGCCGGAATATGAGAATCATCCGTTTACGATCAGGCTCAATCAATCGGGTCGCGAGCTTCCAGTGCCAGCCGATAAGGACGCAGCACAGGTGCTGAATGAGGCGGGCATACATGTGGATGTCAAATGTGCAGACGGGATTTGCGGTGTCTGTAAATGCGGCGTGATTTCCGGTGAAATTGAGCATCGCGACTTTGTCCTTTCCAATAAACAGCGCGAAGGTGCGATGATCCTGTGTCAGAGTCGCGCTGCCGAAGCCGGGGGCGTGGTCGAGATCGATCTTTGAGCTTGGTCAGGAAACGACATTTCGGCTGTGAAAATTTGGTCGCTCCTGCCATGGACGCGGCAGTGTTGCTGCACTAACGTCCACCTCGAACCCCAGTGAACCCTGACCAACAGGCGCGAGGTAAATTCATGGATTATCACAGCCCCGCCAGTTTCGCCGAGGCATCGGCTCTGGCTGCGAACGCGACGGGCGTAACAAGATTTCTGGCAGGCGGCACCGATGTTCTGGTGCAACTGCGATCAGAACTTGTGACGCCTGATACGCTGATCGACATCAAGAAAATCAACGGCGTATCGGATATCACCCGCAATGCAGACGGCAGCTGGACACTGGGTGTCGCGGCTACCGGAGCAGAGATGAGCGAAGATGCCGAGCTGGCTAGCGATTGGCCCGGAGTGGTCGAGGCGATGGATCTGATCGGTTCGACACAGGTTCAGGGGCGGGCAACTTTGACCGGTAATCTGTGCAATGCCTCACCGGCTGCTGATTCCGTGCCGGCGATGGTGGCGGCCGGGGTGACCGTTACGGTGACCGGCCCCGATGGCACACGCGAGGTCGCTGTCGAAGATATTCCCACCGCCCCGGGCCGCACCTCGCTGGCTAAAGGTGAGTTGATATCTGCTGTGAACATTCCGGCGCGCGGCGCAAATGGTGGCGATGCGTATCTGCGCTTCATCCCGCGCACCGAGATGGACATCGCTGTCGTCGGCGTTGGGGTGAACCTGCGTCTGGATGGGGATACAATCGCTGAAGCCCGAGTATCATTGGGTGCGGTTGCGCCGACTGTCTTGCTGGTTGACGAATGCGCCAAGGCGATCATCGGCACCACGCTCGATGACGCAGCGCTTGAAACTTTGGCTGCGGCTGCTTCAGCAGCCTGCAACCCGATTAACGACAAGCGCGGTACTGTTGAATTCCGTACCGAAGTCGCAGGTGTGCTTACCAAGCGCGCCGCAAAGATTGCCTATGCCCGTGCGAAGGGAGAGCAAGCATGAGCAAGTTCCACGTATCCACGACCGTGAACGGAGATACGGTCGAATATCTGTGCGATCCACGCGAAACCTTGCTGGATTGTCTGCGCGACAAGCTGAACCTGACCGGCGCCAAGGAAGGCTGCGGAACCGGGGATTGCGGGGCCTGTTCGGTCACGGTTGATGGCCGTCTGGTATGTTCCTGCCTGATGCTGGGGGTTGAGGCCGAGGGCAAGCAGATCGAAACGGTCGAAGGCATCTCTGATGGCGATGTTCTGCACCCGCTGCAGAAGAACTTTATCGAACATGCAGCTCTTCAGTGTGGCGTTTGCACCCCCGGTGTTCTGGTCGCGGCCAAGTCGCTGTTGGAAAAGAACCCCAACCCGACCGAGGAAGAAGCGCGTTACTGGCTGGCGGGCAATCTTTGCCGCTGCACCGGGTACGACAAGATTATCCGCGCCGTGATGGATACGGCTGCTGAACTGCGGGAGGCTTCGTAATGGCACTCGATGATCGCAAATCAGATTTCAAGTTTGTAGGAACGCGCCCTGACCGTCCTGATGGCCTGGACAAGGTGACCGGCCGCGCTAAGTTCGGAGCGGACGCGTATGCGCCCGGCATGTTGCACGGTGCCATTCTGCGCTCACCCCACGCACATGCACGCATCATCAGTATAGATACTTCGCGGGCCGAAGCGCAGAAGGATGTGAAGGCCGTCGTCACCCGTGCGGATTTTTCCGACAAGGTTGAGTTCAAGCCCGGTCTCGAAGGCGAGTTCTGGAACGTTCTGGAAAACGTCATGGCGGGCGAAAAGGCGCTGTATGACGGTCATGCCGTGGCAGCAATTGCAGCGACATCGGCGTTGGCCGCGCGGGACGCGCTCAAGCTGATCGAAGTGGAATACGAAGTCCTGCCCCATGTGACAGATGTGGACAAGGCAATGGAACACGACGCGCCGGTCATCCGCGAAGGCGCGTCCGATTACTCGGTTCCTGAAGGGATGCATCCAAATGTCGTGCGTTACCATGAAAGTGGTCATGGCGATGTCGAAGCCGGATTTGCTGAGGCCGATCTGGTTATTGAAGACAGCTTTGTCACCGAGGCAACGCACCAAGGTTACATTGAGCCTCATGCCTGCCTTGCGACGCTGGGTAATGACGGCAAAGGCGAGCTGTGGTGTACAACGCAGGGACACTGGATTGCGCAGAAAACCTGTGCTGCTCTGCTGGGAATTGAGACCTCGCAACTCCGTGTGACTGCATCCGAAATTGGTGGCGGATTTGGCGGCAAGACCACAGTCTTTGTCGAACCCGTCGCTCTGGCCCTGTCCCGCAAGGCCAATCGCCCGGTCAAGGTCGTCATGAACCGGTCCGAAGTGTTCCGTGCGACCGGACCGACCGCATCGGCTTCGATGGACGTTAAAATCGGCATGAAGAAGGATGGCACGATAACTGCTGCACAAGGCGTATTCCGCCTGCAAGGCGGGGCCTTCCCGGGTGCGCCCGGCGATATGACCGCTATGTGCGCCTTTGCGCCCTACAACCTGACCAATGTACGGCAGGTAGGTTATGACGTGATGTCCAACCGTCCCAAACAGGCCGCGTATCGTGCGCCTGGTGCGCCAATGGGAGCGTTTGCTGTGGAATCGGTTCTGGATGAACTGTGCAACAAGCTGGGGCTCGATCCGGTGGATGTGCGTCTGAAAAACGCGGCACATGAAGGAACCAAAGCCAGCTATGGCCCACGGTATGAACGTATCGGGCTTGTTGAAACGCTCGAGGCCGCCAAGGCGCATCCGCATTACTCAGCCCCGCTGAAACCGGGGCAGGGGCGCGGTATTTCCTGCGGTTTCTGGTTCAACCATGGTGGTGAGACATCTGTCTCGCTGGCACTATCTGAGGATGGTTCTGCACAGTTGATGGTCGGAACGCCCGATATTGGTGGTTCGCGCGCCTCAATGGCACTGATGGCAGCCGAGGTGCTGGGCATCCCTTATGAGAACATCCGTGTGACCGTCGCGGACACTGCAACGCTGGGCTATAACGACGTATCCCACGGCAGCCGCGTGACCTATGCCAGTGGCTTGGCGACAATCAAGGCCGCGCGGAGTGCTGTCGAAAAGCTCTGCGAACGGGCGGCCGCCAAATGGGGTATCCCCGCCGACGCGGTGAAATGGGAAAACGGCCATGCCGTGCCTTCTGGCCCGAATGCAGGTGACTTCGATCCCATGCCGCTGGCTGATATCACCGCAGACATGGGTTCAACGGGTGGGCCGATCTCGGGACATTTTGAGGCTACCCCGGAAGGCGCAGGCGTCTCTTTCGGTACGCATATTGTCGATGCCGAGGTTGATCCTGAAACCGGCAAAACCAGCGTAACCCGCTACACCGTCATTCAGGATGCAGGTAAGGCGATCCACCCGGACTACGTCGAGGGGCAATACCAGGGTGGTGCCGCACAGGGCATCGGCTGGGCGCTCAACGAAGAGTATGTCTATGGGGATGATGGTCGCTTGCAGAACTCGATCTTCCTCGATTACCGCATCCCTGTTGCCAGCGACCTGCCAATGATCGACACGGTGATTGTAGAGGTGCCCAATCCGGGCCATCCATTCGGCGTGCGAGGTGTGGGTGAGACCGGCATCGTGCCGCCGCTGGCAGCGATCGCTAACGCTGTGTCCAATGCTGCAGGTGTCCGCATGCGGCAGTTGCCAATGTCCCCACCACGTATCCTTGCTGCGCTGAAGGAAGATGGTTGAGGTTCACCTTTGGTCTGGCCTCCGGTCTTTGACCGGGGGCAAGCAGGTGGTCGAGGTCGAGGCCGCTACGACAGGAGAATTGCTGCGTGCTTTGGTGCGGGTTTATCCACAGTTGCAGGCCCCGATCGACGCGGGTGTTTCCGTAGCCATCGACGGGCGCATCATCGCCAGCGGCTTGTCAGAGCCGATCCCGGAAGGGGCTGAGATTTATCTGATGCAAAGGCTTCGGGGCGGATAGATTGGTCGTATTTTGTTAAGTCGGGGGAGAGCTGTGTACAGCAGTTTGGAATGCCAACACGCTCTCACCCCTGATCCCGCCGAAGTACCCCCTCGTTAAAAAAACACCAACAAACAGCTCGGCGGGGTTGATCTCATATGTATTGCAATATTGGCATAAGTATTGCGAGAACTTGTCATATATTTGTGACTTTCTAAATTTCTCGCCGTAAATCGCATGCCCCAATGACGCTCGCGGATGTATAGGACAGGCTCCTGGCCGCGAACTGTCCACATAAAGAAGCCTCACAAAGCCTGTCACTTAACCGACAAGTTCATGGTCGGGCGTCTCTTCCAAAACGCTCAGCACAGTGCTGAACGGGACGGCGTGCGTCACCCGGCGATTTCTAATTGTCTTAGCTCCACTTCTCTGGGCGCCACCAATAGGCGCTAGGTTTAGAGAGAAGGTGAGGCGGGCGCCAAAACAACGGCCATTCGAGAACTATTGATCGTCGCCGCTTTGGATTTCGGAACAAAGGTATTCACCGCACCCACTCGCGACGCAGCCTGTTCGGGTAGGGGCCAAAATCTGTGCGACATCCTGAGATCGATGAACGCTTCAAAGCGGAGCTGGCGGAATACTTAAACCGGTCAGGATTCTTGAGAATCGCCGGTTGATTTGGACAAAGCCAGTATAGTGAGCATTGAAAAGCCGTGTTCCTTTGCCAAGGCATAGCGGGAAAGTGCAATATGATGAGTAGTACGCTGCCAAACATCCTATGGCGCGATATCTACTACCGAATTGACTTTTAATGAAAGTCGATGGTGGGTGATGAGAGACTCGAACTCCCGACATCTTCGGTGTAAACGAAGCGCTCTACCAACTGAGCTAATCACCCGTGGGGGGGGATTTAGCCAAGCCTGAGAGCGGGCGCAAGAGGGTTAGGCATAAATTCTCGCACAAGTTTTGCAGAAAATAACCGATTGCGGGTTTGTGCCAGTAAATGTGTTCGTAATTCGCCCCCGAACCGTCGGGATGTGCTGTCTTTTCCGCCGCATACGCCTTTGTGTTCCGCAAATGACCTTGCTTGTGCCCGGCTGCCTCCGATATTCCCTGAGAAAGTTACTTTCCTAACGGGAGAGCACAGGATGCAGCCCGGCGCATGCCGCCATCTGTTCGCAATGCTGTCGATTTGCGCTTTGGCCTTGGTCCCGATTCGGGCAGCAGCCGAAGAAACGCTGGTATTTGCAGCGGCCAGTCTGAAAACCGCGCTGGATGAGATTGCCACGGATTTCGAAGAACAATCGGGGCAAGACGTCACAATCTCTTACGCGGCATCATCGGTTCTGGCGCGCCAGATACAGCTTGGTGCCCCTGCAGATGTGTTCATCTCGGCCAATGTCGAATGGATGGATTACCTTGAGGATCACGACCGGATCGAAGCTGATTCCCGGATTGATCTGCTAAGCAACGGTTTGGTGTTGATTGGCGGTTCGGGTCAGACGGACACTGGCGAACTCAGCGCGGATTATGACCTGCAATCAGAGTTGAAGGGTGGTTATCTGGCGATGGCCCTGGTCGATGCCGTGCCGGCAGGGATCTATGGAAAGACAGCTTTACAGAATCTGGGCCTTTGGGATGGTGTTCAAGGCAAAGTCGCGCAGGCAGACAATGTTCGTGCAGCTCTTGCGTTGGTTGCCACCGGGGCGTCACCTCTGGGCATAGTTTACCGTTCTGATGCGCAGGCAGAGGAACAGGTCCGTGTTGTTGGGACGATCCCCTCCGGGTCCCATGCACCGATCATTTATCCGGTGGCACTTACGAAATCCGGCGCATCGGATGCACAGGACTTTCTGAGCTATCTGCAGTCCGAAGAAGCGCAGGCCGTCTTTCTGGAGCAGGGGTTTTCCCTGCTGGGTGCGCAATAATGGGATGGCTTGGCCCTGCAGAGCTGGAAGCGCTGAGGCTTTCGCTGCGCGTATCCTTCTGGGCGACGCTCGCAACGCTCCCGGTGGGCATATTTGTGGCCTATGCCCTTGCTCGATGGCGGTTCCCAGGGCGGCAACTGTTGAACGGTCTTGTGCATCTGCCGCTGATCTTACCACCCGTGGTGACTGGCTATCTGCTGCTTCTGACATTTGGTGTGCAGGGACCGTTAGGGAAACTTCTGGCGGAAATCGGCATCGTTGTTGCCTTCCGTTGGACCGGAGCTGCGCTTGCTGCAGGGATCATGGCATTTCCGCTGATGGTGAGGGCGATCCGGCTGTCGATCGAAGCGGTTGATCCCAAGCTTGAACAGGCTGGTGCTACCCTTGGGGCCTCGCAACCGTTTGTCTTTGCCACCGTGACCTTACCCATGATTCTTCCGGGGATCATTGCCGGTGCGATCCTCGCATTCGCCAAGGCGATGGGTGAATTTGGGGCGACCATCACATTCGTGTCGAACATTCCGGGTCAAACGCAGACATTACCTTCGGCTGTCTATGCCTTCTTGCAGGTGCCGGGAGGGGAGGCGGCGGCGACCCGCTTGGTCATCATTTCCATCATCATAGCGATGGGTGCTTTGCTGCTGTCTGAGTATGTCGGCCGGCGTGCAGCTGCGCGGGTGGCCGGATCATGAGCTTATCCGTTCGTTTGAAACACAGCCTGCCAGGGATCGAACTGGATCTGAGCTTTGATGCACCGCCTGGCGTAACGGTTCTATTCGGGCGATCCGGTTCGGGTAAGACGACGATCGTTGATGCGGTCGCCGGATTGCTGCGGCCACAGGCAGGTCGGGTTGCCGTAGATGACTGGGTTCTTTTCGACACGGACAAAGGATTGTGGCTGCCGCCGCATCGGCGGCGTCTGGGATATATCTTTCAGGAAGGCAGGCTATTTCCACATCTAACGGTTCGCCAAAATCTGGCATTCGGGCGCTGGTTCGCACCCAGAAATGCGCAACGCGAAAACCCGGACAAAGTTATCGAAATGCTGGGGATTGGTCATCTGCTGGACCGCCGCCCCGCTAAACTGTCGGGCGGTGAGAAACAAAGGGTAGCGATTGGTCGTGCCCTACTGGCCAGCCCCCGCCTAATTTTGGCAGATGAGCCTCTGGCGGCGCTGGATGATGCCCGAAAGGCGGAAATCCTCCCATATTTCGAGCGATTGAGGGACGAAGTGTCAGTTCCGATCCTCTACGTCACGCATTCGGCCGCAGAAGTTGCGCGGTTGGCTACTTCGGTAGTGGCGCTGCAGGATGGAAAGGCTCTGCGTCATGGTCCGGCGTCCGAGGTGTTGGCAGACCCCTCTGTTGCCCCCGCCGGTGTTCGAGCAGTTGGTGCGGTGTTGCGGGTTAAGGTTGCAGAACATCATGCGGACGGGCTGACCGAGCTTGAGGCAGGGGGTAGCCGTTTGTTCCTGCCAAAGATTCCGCATCGTGTTGGGGAACAGTTGCGTATCCGCATTCCGGCCCAAGAGGTCATTCTGTCAGATCGAAAACCGGAAGGTCTGTCGGCGCTGAATGTGTTGGAAGGAACAGTCGATACGATCCGGGCAGGCGAAGGGCCGGGGGCAATCGTGTCGGTTCAAACGCCGGCTGGTGCCATACTGGCGCGCGTGACACGCCGTTCGGTCTCGGCGCTCGGACTTGCGCCCGGTCATCCCTGTTATGCGGTTATCAAGACGGTCGCGCTGGCCCCGCAGGATGTTGGCGGGCGCGTTGCTGCGAACGGGCAGGCCTGATCTCAGGCCAGTGCCCGCGCTTCGTGTTCACGCAGAATGACCCGCGCTGCGCGCCCAAAGCTCATTCCGTCAGAAGCTGGCCGGTCAGGAAAGATCTCGGCCAGTTCCTGCAACCCATCCGACGATAGTGTGTGCAGCGCTTCTTCGCCCAGAAACAAACTCTCGGCCGGGGCGCCTTCGGCCATCAGGATTTCGTGACGATCCAGCAGGATATGCATGTATTCAACTGGCGTATCCGATGTATCGACGGAAATCCCGGGCCATGAGCACAAGTGCTTGGCAGCAACCAAAGCTTCGGAGGCGCCAAACAACAGCTCAACTTTGGGGCCACGGACAAGGACACGGTGCTGCTGCGACACGAGCAAATCACGCTTTGGCAAGCCGGGGCCAAGACTTCCTGCAGCAATTCGAACCGGTCGCATCGCCGGGTTTGCGCGCAAGTGTTCAGCACTCATCTGACTGCCTTCGATCCATCGGATCGGTTGCAATCCGTGATCTTCGGTGACGACAAGATCGCCTACGCGCAAGTTTTCGATGAGACACGGGCCGTCCCGCGCATTTATCAGCGTGCCTGCGGTGAAGCAGACGCCTTCAATGGTGATTGTGATTTGCTGCGTTTGGATGTCCTCAACCGGGAAGCCAAACACGCTGACAACCGCAGTTACCTGCACGGTGAACGTGTCGGTAACGATCTCACCATCGTCCAGATCATCAAAGAAAGTAGGATCAACGGTGTAGGTCCATTCCCCGGTCGCAGGATCAATGGTCGCTGTGCCGAATGCAGGCGGCGTTTGAATTTCCCAGTCCTGAGAAATGATCGGGAACCCGCTGGTTATGCCCAGATCACCGTCCGCAACATTCGGTAGGTCACCGGTTACCGAACCTGTTGTGTCGCCGATGATTGAGACCATTCTAGGATCCTTCCTCTTTCAGCGCCTGTGCGAACTCCTTTTTCTTATACAGCCGCATATGTACTTCGCCTGCGTCGTCCCGGGTCCATTCAACGATCCTGTTCCGGGTCAGATCGCTATCCATTCTGTTGGTCCGGACGCGCGGATGGGGTATTTCACGTTTGAGAATATCCACCATCTGGCTGGTCTGTCCAAACGGGGCAACAAGATCGACAATCCAGAATGAAGATCCGCTTGTGAAATCCGTGTCTTTCAGCGCTTTTTCCTGGACCGCATATTTGTATTCGGCATCGGGGCTGAGACCGGCAAAGGTAACGAACCCGCGGGGAAAACCGTTCTGGCGAAAGATATGATACTGGCCCAATCGAAGGGGCGTTTCAAAGGCATAAAGAACCTGAGCGAGGCTGCGTTTTTGATGCGTTTTGGTCAGTCCGGCAAGATAAAACAAAGCACCGAAATCCGCGTATTTCTCGGGCGAAATATCGAACCAGTCCTTTGGAAACGTCTTGCTCAACATGCACCTCAACAAACAAACATATCGCGATGTTAGCGCGCAAATTGTTGAAATGATAGCTTTTTGGCTGAGCGCGATTTGGGTCAATGACCCTTGTACGTGGCCTGTCCGGCTTTACTCAACCGGCACGCCATCTATTATCGATCTCAAACAAGAATTCTTGGGATTGGATTTATTATGAACCGCTTGGTGAAGATAAGCACTTTGATCTCGCTGATTTTGGTACCGGGATTTGCGTCCGCCATAGGGTTTGGCGTCGGCATACGGCCCGCCTACCAGACAACGGTTACTCCGATGGATGGCGGTGTTTACGAAGTGGCAACCAGCGGTAGCACCGCACCCGTCACCTATTGGTGCGGGATCGGTGATTTTGCCATCCGCACCCTCAGAACGTCTGCCACGCAGCGCATCTATATCTACAGGGCATATGAGCCCGGTGTGCGTACGGTCCAGTTCTCCCTGACACCGCCGGCCGGGGCCGACACCAGTCCGGGCTACTCCGTCACCGTCAAACGGGTAGGGGCGAACATGACGGCTGCGTCTGCGCAGGGGTATTGCTACGACAACTTCATGGATCTGGGTTTCTGAGCCCGAGGTTCAGACCCATTTGGCCAGAGGTGGCAGGCTCATCAGAACCGCGTCTGGGTCGTGTCCGGTTTCCAGCCCGAATTTGGTGCCTCGGTCGTAGACAAGGTTGTATTCGGCATAGAGGCCACGGTGCACCAGTTGCGTGTTCTTGTCGTCTTCGCCGAAGCCCTGAATTCGGCGCTTTTCGACGAGAGGCAGGAAGGCCGGCAGAAACGCACGCCCGATATCCTGCGTCAGCGCAAAGTCGGCCTGCCAGTCCCCGGTGCAATAATCGTCCATGAATATGCCGCCAACTCCACGTGCTCGCTTGCGGTGTGGGATATAAAAATACTCGTCCGCCCATTCCTTCAGACGCGGGTAGTGGCCGGGGCCATGCGGATCCAGATGCGCCATTTGCGTCGCGTGGAAATGCGCTGTGTCGTCATCATATTCGATGCACGGATTCAGATCGGACCCGCCGCCAAACCACCAGGCATGGGGGGTCCAGAACATACGCGTGTTCATGTGTACAGCCGGGACATGCGGATTCTGCATATGCGCGACCAGACTGATCCCCGAGGCCCAGAACCTTGGGTCATCCTTCATGCCCGGAATGCCCCTGCGCGCAGCCATTGCTTGCTGGGCGCGCTCACCCAGTGTTCCATAAACGGTCGAGACGTTGACACCGACCTTCTCGAATACACGTCCACCGCGCATCACCGACATTAGTCCACCGCCTGCGTCCGAACCGTCATCGGATTGGCGTCTGGTTTCCTTGACTTCGAACCGGCCGGGCTTTGCGTCCGAGAACGGTCCAGCCTCGTGGCTGTCTTCAAGCGCTTCAAAGGCGGTGACGATGTCATCGCGCAGCTCACGGAACCAGGCTGCAGCAGTGGCTTTTTCAGTTTCAAACATGGGTCTTAATGTGCAGGGGCAGCGACCGGGTCCAGCAGGGTGCGGCCGCCGTCGATTGTCAGGATTTGTCCGGTCATGAAACCCGCCGCGTCCGAGGCCAGGAATTGTGCGGTTTCAACCAGTTCATTGGGCGCAGCGATACGCGCCAACGGGGTGTGCTTTTCGATATCGTCCCGGAAATCCCGGTTCTCTTTCAGGGTGGATTGCAATGATGCGCTCATTACCGAACCCAGCGCGATTGAGTTCACGCGAATCCGGTTCGGGGCCAGGGCAACAGCCAGAGACCGGGTCATCTGATCCAGAGCTGCTGTTGAAACCGAATAGGCCATCAGGTCCGGATGAGTGCGACGCGCGGCAATTGAGGACAGATTGATGATTGAACCGGCTGGGTTTTCATCATCGTCACCAGCTTGCTTGATCATACGCTTCGAAACCAGCTGGCT
>NZ_SMMF01000928.1:62081-62972 GCF_009711355.1 Roseibium sp. RKSG952
GCACCGTTGATCAGAATGTCGACCTGATCGAAGGCGTCCAATGTCGCTGAAAGCAGGTTCGCGATTGTCAGCTTTTCACGAAGATCGCCTGCAAAATAGCGGATATTGCTGTCATCGGCCTGTTCACCCAACTCCTCGAGCAGGCGCTTTTCATCCATGTCGGCGAACATGACGTTAGCCCCGGCATCCGCAAAGTGACGCCCGATCGCCAGACCGATACCATTTGCTCCGCCCGTAACGATTGCTGTTTTGCCAGCTATGGAAAAGGACATTCGAATCCTCCTGAGTTGTGGCGCAGGTTAGCGGGCCTTATCGCCGAGGGCGAGAGGCATGAAAAACCTTGAACCGATTGTCTCCGGCTACCTCATCGACCTGCGCAAACATGTCGCTCAGGGTTGCTTCGTAGGGCAGGTGGCGGTTGGCCACCATCCATAGGTGACCCGAACGGACCAGATTGCGCGCTGCCGCGCTTATGAACCCCTGTCCAAGTGCCGGGTCAGCACTGCGGGATGTGTGGAACGGTGGGTTCATGATGACGGTATCTATCGGTTCCGGAGCGTTCCATTTGACGGCATCTGCCCAATAAAACTGGGCACGAGAATCTGTCACGTTGGCGCGCGCACAATCCAGGGCGATATGGTCTGCCTCGACCAGATGCAATGCACGGATGCTGTCATCCTTCAGCAAACCTGCTGACAGATAGCCCCATCCGGCACCCAGATCGACGACCCGTGAACCCAGCTTTTTGGGTAAGGCTTTCAGCAGCAGAGCCGAGGCCGGATCGATCCCATCCGCAGAAAACACGCCGGGTGCGGTCTGAAACCCATCCGCCTGCTGCGTTTCTGCTGCGGCCCAATCGGAGAACACCGCTGGGTCGGATTGAAACCAGAA
>NZ_SMMF01000928.1:63086-69214 GCF_009711355.1 Roseibium sp. RKSG952
CGACAGTCCCACCGGCGCGGTGACACGCCTGATGCACCAGAGCACGGGCAAGCGCCTTGGCGCGAGGCAGAAAGACAATCGCATCCTGACAGGGGTCATCCGCTGCAGGCGTGGCTGCAAAACCCTGCGCCCCGAAATGATCGTGAAAGGGCTTGAAGGGTTGAACCACCTGTGTCTCGCGCGGCAATTCAGACAGGTCGTGATCCGGTGTGGGCGCCAAGACTGACACGGGCTGTGACAACGTCAGACCGCTTTCCAATGCAAGGTTGAGGCGAGGGGACATGGGTAATTCCTGCAAAAGGTCTGGCGCGGGCTATCGCCCGCTCTGCCGCCTTACTCTTCCCGTTCCATTGTGCACTGAAGCGGATGTTGATGCCGACGCGCAAAATCCATCACCTGACCGACCTTGGTCTCGGCGATTTCGTGACTGAACACGCCCACGACGGCCACACCTTTTTTGTGCACCGTCAGCATGATTTCAAACGCCTGCGCATGCGTCATCGAGAAGAAACGCTCGAGAACGTGCACGACGAATTCCATCGGCGTGTAATCGTCGTTCAGCAGCAGAACTTTGTACAACGGAGGACGCTTGGTCTTGGGCTTCGTCTGAACAAGGATTGACGTATCGCCATCCTCGTCCGACTTGTCAGACATCATCCACTGGGTTTCGAGCATTTCTAGTGAGTTTCCGATTCAAGCTTCGGTTTATCTGTTGGCTTATATAACGTCACCGTATCCAGAGGAAAGAGGGACTGGACGTAATCGGAATGGAAGACAAGCTGACCACCATAGGCTTCGATGCAGACGACACTCTTTGGCATAATGAGCGGTTTTTTCAGCTGACGCAGGCGTATTTCGCGGATCTGCTGGCCGATCATGCCGAGTGTGATCACCTGATGGATCGATTGCTTGCGGCGGAAAAGCGCAACATCAGGCACTACGGGTATGGAATCAAAGGCTTCACATTGTCGATGATCGAAACTGCGATCGAGGTGACTGAGGATAAGGTGCCTGCAGCCGTTATTCGCCAGTTGGTCGAGGCCGGGCAAGAGATGCTGGCCCATCCGATTGAACTGCTGCCCCATGCTCGGGAGGCGATCGAATCTGTCGCGCACTCGTATCGTGTCTTGCTGATAACCAAGGGAGATTTGATCGATCAGGAACGCAAGCTAGCGCAATCGGGTCTGGGTGAACTGTTTGATGAGGTCGAGATCGTCTCGGAAAAGACATCCGATACGTATCGGACGATCTTTGAGCGCCACGGTGACGGGCCGGAGGCGTCGATGATGGTGGGTAACTCGGTGCGGTCGGACGTGGTTGCGCCGATACAGGCCGGGTGTTGGGGCGTTTACGTCCCGCACGGACTGGTATGGGAGATCGAGCACGCTGATGTTCCGGTTGATAATCCCAGATTTCGCGAACTGCGGAATCTGGGTGGCCTGGCATCGCTTGTTCGGGAGATTCCCTGATCTGTTGCGCAATGGTCTCAGTTTTGAAAAATTCGAAATCCCACTGCGCCTTGTTTTCGGCAATATCGCCTGTTTGGTAGGTCACGCATGCTCAATCGCCAGATATAGTGCTATCTGAAACGATAACATTGGTGTGGAAAATTCACCTTTCGGTTTATTTCGGCCACCCTCTGTGTTAGCCTGAACCATAATAAAACAAGATTAGCTGACCGGGAAAACCCGGCGGCGCGAGGCAGACAGAGGCAAAGATCGTGCAGATTCGGCGGACAGTTCCGGCCCGAATGGGCTTTATCCTTATAGCTATGCTATGGCTGCTAGTTCTGGCGCCATTGCAGGCCATTTCGGCACCTTATGCGGCGATGGTAATCGATGCGCGTACCGGAGAGGTATTGCACTCTCGCAATGCTGACACGCGGCTGCATCCGGCATCGCTGACAAAAATGATGACGCTCTACATCGCATTTGAGGCGGTGCGGAATGGCGAGATCACCCTGGACACACCGGTTCGTATTACCAAAAAGGCCTCATCCGAGCCGCCGTCGAAACTGGGCTTGCGTACAGGGCAGACCATTGCATTTCGTTATCTGATCCGCGCCGCGGCCGTGAAATCGGCCAATGATGCGGCAACCGCAATCGGAATCGCGATCAGCGGATCCGAGGCCGCCTTTGCACGTCGTATGACCCGCACGGCCAAGGCGATGGGGATGAGCCGCACCACCTTCAAGAACGCGCATGGTCTGACTGAATCGGGCCATCTTTCGACCGCACGCGACATGACTACACTGGGCCGTCACCTGCTTTATGACTACCCGCAGTACTACAACTTGTTCTCGCGGCAATCGACTCATGCGGGTATCAAAACAGTTCCGAACACGAACCGCCGTCTGTTGGCAGCCTATAAAGGGGCGGACGGGATCAAGACTGGCTACACCCGTGCAGCCGGGTTCAATCTGGTTGCATCGGCCAAGCGCAAGGATGAACGCATCATCGCCACCGTCTTTGGTGGCAAATCGGGTGCTTCGCGCAACGCCAAAGTAGCTGAGTTGCTGGACCTGGGTTTCCGTCGCGCACCTTCGCGTGCACCGATCCGCAAACCGTCGCGCCCTGCTTATGCCGGCAACACGGGCCTTGGTGACGCGACCAAGATTGTGCGCCTGGTTGGCGCGCCCAAGAAAAGTTTGCGGCCAGTTTTGCGGCCCGGTGCCGGTGCAGGCCTTCAGGTTGCCAGCGCTGTGGCGGAAACCGCCGCCAAGAATGGCGCGCGTATACAGGATGGCATTACGGCAGCCATTGCGGCAGCTGATATAGCACCAACAGCCCCGCCTGTTGAAAACGCCGATACGCGCCCCGCGCTACGGCCCGACAATCTAGTGCTCGCATCAACCCAACCCGCCGAGCAGCCGGAACCCGAACAAGAGGTTGTAACACGCCTGTCTACGTCAGGCGGGCATCTGTGGGGCGTCAATGTAGGTCGCTACACAACCCGCTACGAGGCGGAAAAGATCTTGCTGAAAACCGCACTGTCAGAAATGACCACTCTGGAAGGGACACTGCGCAAGGTGAACCAAAGCTCTCGTGGTTTCGAGGCGACTTTTCAGGGTATGACCCGCGAACAGGCTGATCTGGCCTGCCGCCGTCTTCAAGCGCGCAACGTTACCTGTTTCATGATCGGGCCATCATAAGGCCCGGCATTCTCTCCTGGATGGTGATTGGCTGCGAAAGGAATTTCGCAGCCCTTTTTTTGCCGCAAGGCTACCGCGTGAATTTGGTAACCTCTACACCACCTGCAATCAGGTTTTCACGAACGGATTTTGCGATCTGAACTGCGGTTGGTCCGTCACCATGCAGACAGATCGTGTCGATCGAGGTTTCCAGCCGCTTACCGCTTTCGGTGATAATTGCACCTTCACGGACCATGTTCAGAATGCGCGGACCGGCAATCTCGGCATCATGAATCACCGCACCCGGCAGGCTGCGATCGACCAGGGTGCCGTCATCATTATAGGCGCGGTCGGCAAAAATCTCGCCCACCCATTTGCACCCCAGTTCGCGCACGGCCTCTTCCTGTTTGGTGACCGCCAGGACCATGATGATGATGTCCGGATCCACATCCAGCGCGCCCTGATAGCAGGCGCGCGCCATATCCACATCAACCGAGCACATGTTTGCCAGTGCTCCATGCAGTTTCAAATGGCGTACTTTTGTACCGACGGCCGTTGCCATACCCATGGCAGCGCCCAGTTGATATCGCACCAGATTCCGCAAACTGTCATGCGGCACTTTCATGTTGCGGCGTCCAAAGCCCTGGAGGTCCGGAAAACCGGGATGCGCGCCAATGCCGACCCCGTTTTCGGCTGCAGTGGTCATCGTCTTGGCCATCACATCCGGGTCACCCGCGTGGAAGCCGCAGGCGATGTTGGCGGAGGTGATGATTTTCAGCAGGCTTTCATCGTCTCCCATTTTCCAGGGGCCAAAACTTTCACCCATATCGGCATTCAGATCGACGCGAGGCATCGGCAAGTCTCCTTAGTCGGTGGCAGAGATCACTCCGCCGATCAATTGGTAGGACAGCAGGTCCGGGATGTCATGTGGATCGCGCACCAATGCCTCGACCCGGTTTGGCAGGCGCGCAAGCTCTGCCCGATAGGCGGACTGAAGCGCCACGGCTTCTTCCAAGGTTACAAACTCAAACCGCAGGGTGCCACCTGCCGGTGTTTGCGCGGCGCGGGGCAGGTCACAGGGCAATACCGTGGCGATGCGGGGATAACCGCCGGTGGTCTGACATTCCGGAAGCAGGATGAACGGGTTCCCCGTTCCCGTCATTTGAATGTCTCCGGGCGTGATCACTTCGGACAGAATGTTCAACTGGCCTTTTGCGGCAAAGCCTTCGCCTTCGCTTTCCAGCTGCATGCCCATCCGATTAGCACGAGCGCCGCGTTTAAACTCGGTGCTGGTAAAGCGATCCAGGGTGGTGTCGTCGAACAGGCCGGTCTGAAAACTCTTGACGACTCGTAGCAAGCCACCTGAAAACCGCTCGTCAGGGCGCAGTTTCATACCCGTTTCTCCGGTATCGGTGCCTTTGGGAATGGTGTCACCTGCCTGTACTGCGCGACCGATCTTGGCGGTCAGATGGGTCGAGCGGGACCCCAGAAAGACCTTGGTATCAATCCCACCTCCAAGATGCAGATAGCCATAGTTACCTTGCAGCGTCGCCCCGATCACCAGCCGCTGTCCCTGTTCCAACAGGTGTGAGGCATTCCAGGCAATCGGACTGCCATCGATGCTAGCCTGCATCGGTGCACCGGTAAGGGCGACGCGGGTGTTTTGCGTCGCTTCGAACTCACCACCCATTCCCGCCATTTCCAGAGCTGCATGGCTCGGGCTCTGTCCCAGCAGCGCTGCCCCTTCGTGCAGGGCTGGAATGTCCGCTGCACCGGAACGGGACAATCCCTGATCCAGATACCCTGATCGACCCTGATCCTGCACAGTGCAAGCAGGGCCTATGCGATGAACGACCAGACTCATTCCGCAATCTCCTTACAGGTTGCGCCACCGGTGCCATCAGCGTTGTTGGCCCTAATGTGTTCCAGCTGTTCCTTTGAAATGGGTTCAAACTGCATTTCATCCCCCGGGTTCAGGGCAAAGCTCTGATCGCTATCCGGCTGGAAGCAGCGAAATGCCGTCTGGCCAACATGACGCCATCCGGTCGGGGTGGGGCCGGAGAACAAAACGAATTGAGAAATTGCCAGAACCAATGCGCCCTCAGGTACCATCGGTGTCAGTTCCTGCAGTCGGGGAATGTTGAACTCGGGACCCAGCGGTCCAAGATAAGGTTGACCTGGTGCAAAGCCGATCGTCAGTACACGTACCCGAGACTGCCCAAGCCGCTGGATCGCCTCGGCGGGTGACAGGCCAGCCGCTGCGGCGGCCTCTTCAAGTTGGGGGGCGAGGTCGGTGCCATAAACAGTCGGCACCCGCCACAGCTTACGCCCCGATGGAAGGGGAGCGCTGTACCAATCCTGCTGAGCCAGCAATCCGTGAACGCGGCTCTCTACATCACTATGAGGCAAAAGCTGGGGGTCGAACCTTATATAGGTCGATGCGAGCGAAGCTGAGGTTTCGATCACACCTTTCCATTGCTGTCGTTCAACCTCCGCTCGAAACGCAAGTGCCGCTCGGTTCGAAGGTTCTGTCATCGTATCGGCGTAGGTCACCAGAATGCCGTCAAAGCCAACAGTCCGTACCAGTGGAAAGGGATCAGCAGGTGTCATCGTTGTTCTGCAGCCGGTTCAGTTTCGATTGTTCGGGAACCTGAACGCATCATTGTCGCGTGTGCAAGACATTGCCGCAGCAAGATACAAATTTATGAACCAATGAGTACGTGCAGATCTATGTAGTGAACTCGGCGGAGTATCCGAGTGCTGATTGTCATTTTCAGTGCTTTTGAATCACAAGACTCACTACGACTCGCCCAATCTGACTCGCGGCTTCTTGTGGGGTGTTTGCGCCGATCCTCTATATCTTGTGCTGATCCCTTTCCACCCAATCTGATCAGGCTTAACTGTTGTGGGGTTAATCGTACTTTTGATGGTTATCGACTATCGCGAGCTGCATGTAACTTATTGTTTTATTTACATTTAAAAGAAAAAGGCAAAAAAA
>NZ_SMMF01000190.1:0-344 GCF_009711355.1 Roseibium sp. RKSG952
TCGTCTTGTTCTGACTGCCAACGTAAGGATTAGGAGAAAAAGATGTATTTTGATATTCCTGTTAATTTATTGCCAATAATTTTCATTTTTTTAATACTTTTGATTGTCTATTCTTTTAGTTATGATGTTAGTGCGATTAATACAATCAGACAAATAGATAAAATCTATAGTGAGATACAAGAACTTCAACGATTTTCAGAAAAAAGTGAAAAACTCGAATATGGGAGAGTTGATGTCTCCAAAGCAATTATAGTTCGAGAAAAGCGTATTACAAAACTAAAGCATAAGCTCGCCCGATTGGGTTAGAAAATACAATTCATCTGAACAGTGCGCTGGAAACCCCG
>NZ_SMMF01000501.1:0-1404 GCF_009711355.1 Roseibium sp. RKSG952
CGCTCAACTTCTTTTCGTTCAGGCTCTTAGTGATCAAGTCGATAATCAAAGGGCGCCTAGTATAGAGTTCGCCGCTGATCGTATATTTTTGCAATGGTTCGATGCGTATTTTCTGCATTCCAAAGCCTCAGATAAATAATTTTCGTCTAGGGCTCCATTGTTGATTGGAGCACAGCTGATGATTCCCCAACAATATACATCCTTAGCGAGAATTAGTGCCAAATACTCGCGAATTTAGAAAACCCGCCCGATCGTCTCCGATGGGCGGGTTTTCTTGTTTCAGGGCTGTTTGAGCCACTTATTGGCCTAAATTGGCCATTCTATGCGACGCGGGACATTACGAGGAGCTCCCTAGCTGCAGCCGCTGGTGGAGCCGCAGGTGTCGCATTTGAGGCAGGTGCCGTTGCGGACCATGGTGAAGTTGCCGCATTCCGCACAGCTCTCGCCCTCATAACCCTTCATCCGGGCCTGGGCGATCTGTTCGGCCGCCTTGTTCGGCTTCGGGGCAGGGGCAACTTCGACGGCGACTGCCGCTTCTGCGCCGCGGGCAAAGGCTGTGGTGATCGTCGCCGTCTGGCCAACAACAGCCCCGACCAGCTCGGCCTTGACCGCTTCGGTGATCTCACCGGCCGGCTCCGAGCCTGTGACCAGCCGGAAACGTTCGGTCTGGCCGCGCACGAGACCGTGAGACACGACACCGGCATCGCCCTTGTCCATCTTCTGGACCGCGCCCGCACTTACCGGCGTACCGGAGAAGGCTTCCGGCGGGACATGGGCCAGATCGTGGCGGCCGAGATAGGAAACGGCGAGCTCGCGGAACACATAGTCGAGGATCGACGTGGCGTTCTTGATCGCGTCATTGCCCTGCACCATGCCGGCCGGTTCGAACTTGGTGAAGGTGAAGGCGTCGACATATTCCTCCAGAGGCACGCCATATTGCAGGCCGAGGGAGACGGAGATGGCGAAGTTGTTGATGAAGGCCCTCAGCGCGGAGCCTTCCTTGTTCATGTCGAGGAAGATTTCACCCAGACGCCCGTCATCATATTCGCCGGTGCGCAGGAACACGGTATGTCCGCCGATCTTGGCCTTCTGGGTGTAGCCCTTGCGGCGTGCGGGCAGCTTTTCCTGCTGGCGGACAACACGTTCCACAATGCGTTCGACGATACGCTCGGCGACAACCCCGGCCTTGGCGGTCTGGGGCAGGGCGGCGATTTCGTCCGCAGCCTCTTCCGCCTCGTCCTCGTCATCGCTGAGCAACTGGGAATTCAGCGGCTGGGACAGCTTGGATCCGTCGCGGTAAAGAGCGTTTGCCTTCAGGGCCAGCTTCCAGGACAGCATGTAGGCTTCCATGCAGTCCTCGACGGTTGCGTCGTTCGGCATGTTGATCGTCTTGGAGATCGCGCC
>NZ_SMMF01000867.1:0-20806 GCF_009711355.1 Roseibium sp. RKSG952
TGACAATCAATCCCTTATGACAAGCTGGCCGGGACGGCCGATATCAGCGTCCGGATTTCATTTGCCAATGGCTCAACCTGATCGCGGATGATTCTAGCTGCGGTACAGGAATGAATGCCCCTTGTCGTCGAACAGATGCAACTTCTCCGGATCAGCGGTGAGCCGCAAGCGGCTGCCCTTTGCGATCTGATGAATGCCCGGCAGTTTGGCGATTACCCCCGAGGCTCCGTTTTCCGGCTTGAAATAGAATACGGTCGTCTCGCCAAGCGCTTCGACGATTTCCACCTCGACGGACAGCAGATAGTCGTCGCCCTGCGTGATCTTCAGATCTTCCGGGCGCACTCCGAGCCGGACCGCACGGCCCTTGTCGCCCGGATTGGAGGCAATCGGCACCGATGCCTTGCCACCATCCGCCAGACGCAAGCCTGTGGCAGCGCCCGTCCCGGTGATTTCGGCATCGACGAGGTTCATGGCCGGTGAGCCGATGAACTGGGCGACAAATGTGTTGGCCGGCCGCTCGTACAGCTCCAGAGGCGCGCCGACCTGTTCGATATTGCCCCCATGCAGCACAACGATCCGGCTGGCGAGCGTCATCGCCTCCACCTGATCATGGGTGACATAGATCATCGTGCTGTCGGGCATGCTTTCCTTCAGCTGGGCGATCTCGATCCTTGTCGCAACCCGCAAGGCCGCATCCAGATTGGACAGCGGCTCGTCGAACAGGAACACTTTCGGATCGCGCACAATCGCCCGGCCAATGGCCACACGCTGGCGCTGACCGCCGGAAAGCGCTTTCGGCAGCCGGTCGAGATAGGGTTCCAGCTGCAGGATGCGCGCGGCATTGGCAACTGCGGCGTCAATGTCCGCCCTGGGCTTCCTGGCGATCTTCATGCCGAAGGCCATGTTGTCCCGAACGGTCATGTGCGGATAAAGCGCGTAGGTCTGAAACACCATGGCGATGCCACGCCGGGACGGAGGCACGTCGTTCATGTGCTCATCGTCGATCTCGAGCGTGCCGCCGGTGATCGTTTCCAGACCGGCGATCATCCGCAGAAGCGTGGACTTGCCGCAGCCCGACGGGCCGACAAAGACGACCAGTTCGCCCTTGCCGATGTCCAGATCGATGTCGCGCAGCACCTCGACCTTGCCGTAGGACTTGCTGACACCTTTGAGGGAAAGCGAGGTCATGCGGAATTCTCCGTTCTGATTATCATTCCGCTATTTCACCGAACCGGCCAGCAGGCCGCGCACGAGATAGCGCTGCAATGCAAAGAAAACGATCAGGGGCACAAAGATCGACACGAACGCCCCGGCGGTGAGCACTTCCCAATTGCCGCCGCGCGAGCCGAGCAGCTCCCGCAACCGGCCCGTCATCACAAGCTGGTCCTCGTTGTTGCCGAGGAACACGGTTGCGACCAGAAGGTCGTTCCAGACCCACAGGAACTGGAAGATGGCAAACGACGCGAGGGCCGGGAACGACAGCGGCAGAATGATCTTCCGGAAGATCTCGAAGTCGGATGCACCGTCCACCCGCGCGCTTTCGATGATCTCCTTGGGCAGCCCCCGGATGTAGTTTCGAAGCAGATAAATGGCGAGCGGCAGGCCAAAGGCGGTATGGGCAAGCCAGATCCCGATATAGCTCTTGCCGATGCCGATATCCGTATAAAGCCGCAAGAGCGGAATCAGCGACATCTGAAGCGGCACCACCAGCAGCCCGACCACACCGGCCAGCAACAGCGCGCGCCCCGGAAACTGCATCCAGGCAAGCGCATAAGCCGCATAGGCCGCAATCAGGATCGGGATCACCGTGGCCGGGATCGTCACCGTCAAGGTGTTGATGAAGGACTTGCCGATGCCTTCGGAAAACAGCACTTCCTGATAGTTCTGGGCGGTGAAACGCGGCGGTTCCGTTGCGGTGAAAAAGATGCGCTGGCCCCGGCGGCCGCTCATCGCTTCATCAGATTCAAGCTGATAGGCCCCATCGGATTGAACCGTCAGCCGCGCGCCGTTGCGAAGTTCAGCGGTCCCGCCAACCGCAAAGGCTTGCGGGTCGCGGCTGCTGATCCCGAACCGGCTGATGGTGCCGCCGGTCTTGCCGCCAAAAACATTGCCCTCAATGTAGAATTTTCCGTCCCGCTCGAATTGTTCGCTTGGCGCAGGCGCACGAACGATCTGGTTGCGTTCCGTCGAAGTCAGCGCCGTCCACCATCCCGAGACGGAGAGCTGGTCGGCATCGCGCAAGGACGAGACCAAAAGCCCGAAGGTCGGGATGGTCCAAAGCAGCACAAGCGCCACCACCGACAGATTGACCACCCACACCAGAAGCGGACGTTGTCCGGCCACAGTTTCCATAGTCTTGTCTCACGCTTCCTTGCGGGCTTCGCGGATGTTCCAGATCATGATCGGGATCACGGTGAACATGATGACGAGGGCGATGGTCGACGCACGGCCGAAATCGAGGCCCCGGAACATCCAGTCGAACATGTAATTGGCCAGAACCTGGGTCCCCCACTGGCCGTTGGTCATGGCAAGCACGATGTCGAAGACCTTCAGAACCAGGATCGTGATGGTCGTCCAGACCACGGCGATCGTGCCCCAGATCTGCGGCACCTTGATCTTGAAGAAGATCTGCAAGGGACTTGCCCCGTCGAGGATCGCTGCTTCCACGGTTTCTTCAGGGATGCCCCGCAAGGCTGCCGACAGGATCACCATGGCAAAGCCGGTCTGGATCCAGATCAGGATCATCATCAGGAAGAAATTGTTCCAGAACAGAACCGTCATCCACGGCTGCGGCTCGATGCCGAGCGCCGTGACGATGGCGTTCAGAAGGCCGATCTGCTCGCTCCCCTCGCCCCGGTAGTCGTAAATGAACTTCCAGATGATCGAGGCCCCGACAAAGGAGATCGCCATCGGCATGAAAATCAGCGACTTGGCGATGTTGCCCCACCGGATCCGGTCGGTCAGCGCCGCCGCGACCAGGCCGAAAAAGGTGGACGCGGCGGGAACCACAACAAGCCAAAGGAGGTTGTTGCGGATACTCTCATGGAACCCCGGATCAGAGGCCAGCCACTGATAGTTCTTCAGTCCGACAAATTCCTCGCCCGACGGACCGTGAAGGGAGAGAATGACCGAGTTGATGACCGGATAAACCAGATAGACCCCCAGCAGGAAGATCGCAGGCCCGAGAAACAGCCAAGGCCGGATCGCGTTGGCCCTGAGGATATTGGCGCCGGCATTGCGGCCCCGGCCCGGATAGACCAGATCCAGCACCCTGTTCGCCCCCCAGAAATAGAGCGCGCAGACGCCGACCGCTCCGGCCATCCATGCAAGTGCGTAAAACAGTTGTGTCATCACGCCTCCCTCAGGGCTTTGCAGACAAGTGTTGTTCCCGGGCTCTCATGGCCCGGATGTCTGTCATTTCCCGATGACGGTCCAAATCCATCCGCAATCATGCCGGGCCATTTTACTGTTCCCCCGGCCGCCATGCAGAACAAAACCGCAGGGCCTTGTCCGGGGTGACGAACGGGGGCAATGGGCTCCTGTTCAACCAGGCGCCCCCCTTATCACGCGTGCTTGCCCGGCTTACTTGACCGCATCCCAGCTGTTCTGGATTTCTGTCGCGACCTCATCGGCCGGTTTGCCGCCGGTGTAGTCGACCATTCCGGTCCAGAACGAGCCGGCACCGACCGCTCCGGGCATCAGATCGGAGCCGTCGAACCGGAACGCGGTGGCGTTCAGCAGGATGTCCCCCATGGCCTTGAGAGAGTCGTCCGCATAGGTTTCGGTGTTGACGCCCTTGTGCGGGGTCAGGAACCCGACCTGCGCCATCCAGACCTCATGCGCGATTGGCGATTTCAGAAACTCGATCAGCGCATGGGCTTCCGGCGTGTCATTGGTGATGGCAAACAAGGTGCCGCCGCCAAGCACCGGCCGTCCGAGGTCCTTGCCCTCATAAGCCGGAAAATAGAAGAAATCCGCATCAAGGCCGACTTCGACGTCCTCCGGGAAAACGGCCGGAATGAAACTCGCCTGACGGTGCAGGTAACACTTCGGCGGCGAGGTGAAGAGCCCCTTCGGACTGTCGCGGAAATCGGTCGACGAGACGGCACCCGCTCCGCCATCGACATAGTCGTCATTGCGCGCAAACGCGCCGAATTCCTCAATCGCGGCAACGACCCGCGGATCGTCGAACGGGATCTCGTTGGAGACCCACTGATCATAGACTTCCGGCGGCTGGGTGCGCAGCATCATGTCCTCGACCCAGTCGGTCGCCGGCCAGCCGGTTGCCCCGCCCGAACCCAGACCGATACACCAGGGCGTACCGCCATCGGCAACGATCTGGTCGGTCAGCGCCTTGAGCTCCTCCATGGTCTCGGGCACGTCATAGCCGGCATCGTCGAAATTGTCCGGGCTGTACCAGACCAGGGACTTCAAATCGACCTTGTAGAAAAACCCGTAAAGATCCTCGCTCCCGTCCTTGCCCGTATACGTGCCGAGATCGACCCAGGACGGACCGGCAGCATAGTTGTCCCGGACCCAGTCCGCGGTGCCGCCGGCCAACGGTGTGAGCAGCCCCTTGGAGGCGAGATCGGCGGCAAGACCCGGCTGCGGGAAAACGGCCACATCCGGTGGCGAGCCCGCCTGCGTGTCGATCACGATCTGCTGTTCGAAACTGTCGGAACCGGAATATTGCACGTCAATCCCGGTCGCCGCCTCGAAATAGGCCAGCGTCGCCTTGACGTTGTCATCGTCCGGCGTCAGCCACGGGCCGAATACGGAAACACTCTTGCCGGACAGGTCCTGCGACTTCAGCGCCTCGTAGCTTTCCCAGTTGAACCGCGGGTCCTCCCCCGGCTTGAAAAGCAGGTCGTCTTCGGTGGCAACACCCTGTTGCGCCATGGCCCCTCCCGCCAGGGCGACAGCCAGAAGTGATCCGGCCGCACAGGCCAGAAAGCGTGATTTCATGTCTTCCCTCCCACCTTTTCCAGGCCGTTCCTGCGACCTTTGCGTGTCATGGTAGCCGCCACACCGGCTATCAGCAACTTTGTTTCTTGTTATTCAAACCGCTTTGGAAACAAGGTTTACCATGTCCGGCACCTGAGGCCTTGTCAAGGAAGGAAAACCTTAATTATGCTTGTGTCAGGTGTTGCACCGCAGCACAAGCGCGGGGCCAAACCGCTTTCAAATCCGGGGCAGACACGTGAATCTCAAGGAACTTTCGAACGCGCTCGGCCTGTCGCAGACAACCGTGAGCCGGGCTCTCAACGGCTATCCGGAAGTCAGCGCCAAAACCCGGGCCCGCGTTGTCGAAATGGCAAGAAAACTGGGTTACGAACCGAACCAGCAGGCACAAAAACTCGCGACAGGCCGGGCGATGGCCATTGGCCATGTGATCCCCCGGTCGGTCCATGACATGATGAACCCGATCTTCCTGGAATTCATCGCCGGTGCCGGGCAGACCTATTCCGGGCATGGCTATGACATGATCCTGTCTGTTGTGGAGGATGCGCGCGAGGAAGAAGCCTTCCGCGAGATCGCGCGCAAGAAGAAGGCCGACGGCGTCATCCTTCAGGGACCGCGGGTTCAAGAAACACGCCATGACCTGCTGGATGAACTGGGGCTGCCCTATATCGTTCACGGCCGGATCAGCGGCGCGGAAGAGCGCACCAGCTGGATCGACGTCAACAACCTGCGGGCTTTTGAGAGGGCCACCAAGCTGCTGCTTGATCTCGGACATCGCCGCATCGCCCTGATCAACGGCCGGGAAACCATGGATTTCGCGGCCCGCCGCAGGGCGGGCTATGAAAAGGCCCTGGCCGATTTTGGCCTTGAGGTCGATCCGGCGCTGATATCAAGCGCCGACATGACCGAACCCTACGGCGCAGAAACCGCGTACCGGCTGCTGAAATCGAAAACCCCGCCAACCGCCTTTCTGGTTGCCAGCATGATCAGCGCGATCGGCGTTTCAAGGGCGATCAGTCTTGCGGGCCTGAAAATGGGTCAGGATGTTTCGGTCATCACCCATGACGATGCCCTGTCGTTCCTGCCCAACAGCGGCGACATGCCGATCTTCACCTGTACCCGCTCCTCAATACGGCAGGCCGGAATGCGCGCTGCCGAGATGATCCTGCAGAAAGTCCAGACCCCTGACGGCCCGCCGATCTGCGAACGGCTGGAGGCGGAACTGATCATCGGCCAGTCGACCGGGCCTGCACCGTCAGTTGAGGGTGCCCAGAAATCAGGTTGAGGAAATCTGGACCAGCACTATGCAGAGGTCTCCGCCGGTATGCTACGGACCAGACAGGCTCGCCGATCCGGGATAGAACCTTCCGGTATTTCCGGGATGACGATTACAGGCGGTGGAATACAAAAAACCCGGCAGCCATGCCGCCGGGTTTTCTGTTTTGGAACTTACTGATCGCCGGCGTTGCGTGATCAGTTGCCCTGCCTTAGTGGGTGGCCGGGGTCACCATGGCGGTGATCGTGTCCTGAACGGTCAAAACACCGAGCGGCGCGCCGGTACCGTTCACGACATTCGCCTCGCTGATGCCGGAATCGGCAAAGGTCTTGGCCGCTTCTTCCAGCATGATGCCCGACGGAATGGTCAGACCGCCTTCAAGCGTCTTGGACCTGTCCATCACCGTATCGACCTTGATCACCCGGCCCCGGTTCACTTCCTTCACGAAGTCGGAAATGTAGGAATCGGCCGGACGCAAGACGATTTCCTGCCCCGTGCCCTGCTGGATCACGGCACCGTCTCGCAGGATCGCGATCTTGTCGCCAAGCCGCAAAGCCTCGTCCAGATCGTGGGTGATGAACACGATGGTCTTGTGCAGCTCTTCCTGAAGGTCGAGCAACACCGTCTGCATGTCCATCCGGATCAGCGGGTCGAGCGCGGAGAAGGCCTCGTCCATCAACAGGATGTCGGCGTCATTGGTGAGTGCGCGGGCAAGACCCACGCGCTGCTGCATACCGCCAGACAGCTGGTTCGGATAGTGGCTTTCAAACCCTTCCAGACCGACGCGCGCAATCCAGCGGGCCGCCCGCTCCTCGGCTTCCTTCATCGGAACGCCCTGGATCTCCAGCCCGTAGACGGTGTTCTTCATCACCGTCCTGTGCGGCAGAAGAGCGAACTTCTGGAACACCATCGCGGTCTTGTGACGGCGGAACGCGCGCAGCTCGTTCTGGGACATCTTGCAGACATCTTCGGAGCCGTAGAGCACCTCGCCCGCCGTCGGATCGATCAGCCGGTTGATGTGGCGGATCAGGGTCGACTTGCCCGAACCCGACAACCCCATGACGACCTGGATCTTGCCGGCCGGCATGGAAATGTTGATGTCGTTCAGACCGAGAACGTGGTTGAACTTTTCGTTCAACTCGGCCTTGGACATGCCGTCCTTGACCTTCTGGACCATGTCCTTGCCGTTCGGCCCGAAGATCTTGTAGAGGCTCTTGATCTCAATCCCGCTGACCTCAGCCATGGACCACCTCCGAGTGTTTCTGCAGACGCTTGCCATAGGCCTGGGTCGCACGGTCAAAAATGATGGCGATACCCACGATTGCCAGACCGTTCATGACACCCATGGTGAAATACTGGTTGGCAATGGCGTTGAGAACCGGCTGGCCGAGGCCCTTCACGCCGATAAGTGCAGCCACAACAACCATTGCGAGAGCCATCATGATGGTCTGGTTGATACCGGCCATGATCGTCGGCAGCGCAAGCGGCAGCTGTACATTGACCAGTTTCTGGCGGCCATTGGACCCGAATGCATCAGCGGCCTCGAGCACTTCCGGATCCACGAGACGGATTCCGAGATTGGTGAGGCGGATAATCGGCGGGATTGCGTAAATAACAATTGCGATCAGGCCCGGAACCTTGCCGAGGCCGAAGATCATCACGACCGGAATCAGATACACAAACGCCGGCATCGTCTGCATCAGGTCGAGAATGGGATTGACAACCCCTTGCGCCCGGTCGGAACGGGCCATGAGAATCCCGATGGGAATGCCGAGAATGATGGCCAGCAATGTACTGGTGACAACCATCGCAATCGTGCGCATGGTGTCTTCCCACATTCCGAACACGCCAATGAGCGCAAGTGCGGCCAAGGCACTCACAGTGATCTTGACGTTTCGGCTCATGAAGTAAACGATCCCGACCAGTACAGCCAGGACAATCGGCCATGGCGAACCGATCAGCAAACCCTCGAGGAACACCAAAAAATCTTCGAGCGGCTCGAATGCCTGCTCAAGCGTCTCGCCGTAAGCCCGAGTAAACTCGCGAAAACTGCCGTCAATCGCGATTCGCATGTCGCGAAGCGTGCCACGGCTCAGCGACGGAAACTCTATCCAATCCATCTTGTAACCCCGATGGTATAATTGCGCCCCATGACGGAAGCCGCGCCCGAGCGCGGCTTCCCATAGTTCTTATTGTTCTGTTTTATCACACTTAGAGAGCGGCTTTTACTTTTTCGGCCACATCATCCGGAACCCACTTGGACCAGACGTCTTCGTAGTTCTCCAGGAAGTAGTAGGCGCCGTCTTCATTGGTCGCCTGGTTTTCGCTCATCCAGGCAAGAACCTTGCCGGCCGTCCGGTTGTCCCAGGTCCGGCCCTTGACATAGTCCATGGCAACGCCGGCCTTGTTCGCGAAATCGTCGGTCACGACCGTGAAGACTTCGGATTTGACCCATGCGTTCGGCTTGGGATCCGGGCAGTCCTCAATCACCGTACAGGTGTCCCACTCTTCCTTGTCGTGCGGAGCGCCGATGTCGAGCAGGGTCATGTCGTACTTGCCGAGGATTGCAGTCGGGGCCCAGTAGTAGCCGAGCCAGCCTTGACCGCGCTCGTTGGCCCGCGCCAAAGAACCATCAAGGCCCGCGGCCGAGCCCGGATCAACCAGAGTGAACCCCTTTTCTTCCGCATCAAACGCGCGGAACTGGTTTCCGGTCGTGATGCGGCAGTTCCATCCGGTCGGGCAGGTGAACCATGCACCCTTGCTTTCGTCTTCCGCACCCGGGAACAGGTCCGGACGCGCGAGCGCATCTTCAACGGTGTAGATGTTGTGCTCTTCGGCGATAGATGTCGGAACCCAGAAGCCCTCGACGCCACCTTCATTCAGCACTTCGCCGCCGATGATCAGCTCGCCTTCGGCAACTGCCCGGTCAAGCGGCTCCCGCACGGCATTGATCCAGAGCTCCGGTGCAATATCCGGCTCGGCCTTTTCGTTCATCGACGTGAAGGTCGGCATGGTGTCACCAGGGACAAGTTCAACGGTACAACCGTAGCCATTTTCCAGGATGAACTTGTCGATATTCGCGATCGCACCGGCAGACGCCCAGTTCATTTCCGCCATGCTGACTTTGCCACAGTCTTCCTGTGCCATCGCGGAGGTAGCAGCGAGGCTGAGAGCCGCCCCGGCAACCGATACAAACAACTTCCTCATGAAGGTACTCCTTGCTGCATTTTTATTTTTTCAGACTGATCCATCGAGACGGGGAATACGCAATCGTATTCCCTGTCTCGACGAAGCAATAAGGTAATGATTGCGAAACATAGGGGTGTCAGCGCGATCAGATAACTCAACGTTCTGAAGTTGTCTTCAAGACTTGCTACCGACATCAACCCACTTCTAAACCAGACTTATTTCCCTCAGGTCACCCGAGGAGCCGGATACCGTGCGAAATTGTTTCCGCACGAGCTATTGCATTTGACAGGATGCATATTTGCATCATCTGGCGACTTAGACAACAGCAATGCTGCATTTCTGTTACGGTCCGCAATGAATGCAGAAAAGAACACCGCCATTGCGACATAATCATGCTCATATACGCCACATGGCGCATAAAAATTATTGAACACCGCAAATTTTCCAAGGGTCTGGAGGCCTTGAGCACGATTTTCATGAAGAATTATCGCAATGAAATCGCGCTCTATGTGCAATGTTTGGATCGTCTTGAAAATCCTTGGAAGGCAGTTGGCGCAGGCACATTCAGAATTTCACGATTTCCGTTGCCGTCTCATAAACTGTTTTCCATTCGAAAACGCGAGGGCGCATCGCCAGGGATTGTTTATGATTTGGAAAGACACCTTGTTCTGCCAAAAGTCTAAAGCAACGCTTCCGTATTCTTTGAGTGTACTTGGTGCTTGAGCGTATCGTGAACTTCGGCGGGATGAGCGGCGGGCCTCCAGATCGCCAGCAAGCGCTCAAGACAAGTGAAACGGCCAGCAAGGCCCCCGGCATTCTTCTTCGGCACGCCCTTGCCAACCGGTTCGGGTTCCGTTTGTCTGGCGGGCAAATCGCTTCAATGTGCAAGGTCCCCGGTTTCATGAGTCTGGTTATCCCGTTCGTCTTCCGTCCGCATTCCCGGGAAAACTGGGACGCTGTCCTTGCCGAAGAACTGAAACACATCGGCACGATCAAGCCCTTCGACGCGCTGAGCGACACGGAACGAAGGGCCGCCCGGTTTGCGATCGTGGCCAATCCGGATCCGCAGGACGTTGCCCGGCTGCCCAATCTGGAATGGGTGCAAAGTCTTTGGGCGGGCGTCGAACGGCTGACGGCCGAATTGCCGGCGGATGGACCGCGGATTGTCCGCCTCGCCGATCCGCAAATGGCGGTCACCATGTCCGAGGCGGTGCTCGCCTGGACGCTTTATCTGCACCGGGACATGCCCCGCTATGCCCGCCAGCAGAGCGAACGGCGCTGGAAGGAACACGCGCTCATAACCCCCGATCAACGGCGCATCGGAATACTGGGTCTTGGCGCACTGGGTCAGGCTGCAGCGCTTCGTCTGCGGGCGAATGGCTTTCGCGTGTCGGGGTGGAGCAGATCACCCAAGAGTGTGGCGGGGGTCGACTGCTTCCATGGTCAGAACGGCCTGGAAGAAGTGTTGGCGCGGTCCGGCATTCTGGTCCTGCTCATGCCATTGACCTCCGAAACACGCGGACTGGTCAATGCGGGCCTTCTGGCACGGCTTCCGAAAGGGGCAAGTCTGATCAACTTTGCGCGCGGTCCGATCGTGGATGACACGGCACTGATTGAAGCACTTGACGCAGGCCATCTCTCACACGCAGTCCTTGACGTCTTTTCGGTCGAGCCCCTTCCCGCCGGTCATCCCTACTGGAGCCACCCGGCAGTCACTGTCCTGCCGCATATCTCTGCACCGACACTGGCCAAAAGTGCTGTTGCGATCCTCGCTGAAAACATTGCTGCCTATCTCAAGACCGGAAACATTCCGGACAGTGTGGACCGGAAACGGGGATACTGACCGCGCCAGCCTTCATCGTCGCATACTTGTAAAAAATGACGCTTAATGGGTCTGCCAGATCCGCCTCGACCACCGAAAGGCCCCTTCATGGCAGACTTGCCCATCCTCGGCGCAGCGTTGACCGTAGAGACGCTGGAAACACACCGCGACCTGATCATCGAAAAACACCGTGATCTCGAAATCCAGGATTTTGTCAGTGCCGATCTCCTGAACGGCGATTGGCAGGATGCTGTCGCCCGTGCGCTCAAACTGCTTGACGGGCATGAAGGCCGCGTCGGCATCCACGGCCCGTTCTGGGGGCTCGCCCTTGACGCAAACGATCCGGACATCCGCACTGTCGTAAGAAAGCGGCTGCTGCAGGGGCTGGAGGTCTGCGAGGCCCTCAAGGCGACCCATATGGTCGTGCACAGCCCCTATTCGACGTGGGATTACAACAATCTGGACAACTACCCGGCTGCCCGCGACCGCAAGATCGAATTGTGTCACGAAACCATGGCAGACGCCGTCAAGCGTGCGGAAAGCATCGGCTGCGAGCTGGTGATCGAGAACATCGAGGACAAGGACCCCGCCGACCGGCTGCGGCTTGCGAAAAGTTTTTCATCCGATGCCGTCAAGGTCTCGATCGATACCGGGCATGCGCATTATGCCCATGGCAGCACCGGCGCGCCTCCGGTCGACTATTATGTGCAGGCGGCCGGCAACATGTTGCGCCATGTGCATTTGCAGGACGCCGACGGATATGCCGACCGGCACTGGCCGCTTGGTGAAGGCACGATCAACTGGCCTTCGGTGTTCTCGGCCTTGGCCGGGCTCGACAGCAATCCGAGACTGATCATCGAACTGAGGGATCACGACGGCCTCAAGGCATCCATCGCCAATATGGCGGCCTTGGGACTGGCGCAGTAATCCGCAAGCTTTTGTCTTTGGCAAGAAACCGCCCGGCCAGCAAACCTGTTGGCCGGACGAAACTGTGTCAGCAATCGGCCGGCTCAGCCCATGGCCCAGGGGCCGTGGAAGCCCTTGCCGTCCTTGTCGGTCCGCTCAAACCCGTGGGCGCCGAAGAAATCGCGCTGGCCCTGCAGCATGTTCGCCGTCGACCGCCCCGTGCGCATGGTGTCGAAATAGGCCAAAGCCGCCGACAGCGCCGGCAGCGCCAGCCCGCTCAGAGCGCCTTGCGCCACCACAGCCCGCAAGGCCGCATGGGTTTCCTTAAGTTTCTCGGCAAAGAAGGGCGCAAACATCAGGTTGCGGTCCGGATCCTCGGTCAAGGCGGTTGCCATGTCGTTCAGCATCGCCGAGCGGATGATGCAGCCATTGCGCCAGATCCTGGCGATCTCGGGCAGAGGCATCGACCAGCCATACTGCTTGGCAGCTTCCAGAATCAGGTCGAAGCCCTGCGCATAGCAAACGATCTTGCCGGCGATCAGCGCAGCTTCAAGCAGTTCGGTCGCGATCTGGTCCTTGTCCATGGCCAGAGGAGCTGCTCCGAACACCTGCTCACCCTGACGCCGCAATGGCAGGCGGGCTGACATGTTGCGGGCCCCGACAGCGGCTTCAATCGTCCCGGCCGGCGTGCCGAGCATCAAAGCCTCGATTGCCGTCCAGCGGCCTGTGCCCTTCTGGCCGGCCGTATCCAGAATGATGTCCAGCATCGGCTTGCCGGTTTCGGGATCCGCAGCTCCTGCGACCTTGCCGGAGATCTCGATCAGGTAGGACTGTAGGAGCCCGCCGTTCCAGGTCCCGAAGACGTCCGCGATTTCCCCTGAAGAAAACCCGTAACCGTCGCGCATCACGCCATAGACTTCGGCAATCATCTGCATGTCGGCATATTCGATGCCGTTGTGAACCGTCTTGACCAGATGGCCCGCCCCTGCTTCCCCCAGATGCGCGGCGCAGGGCGTGCCTTCATATTTCGCCGAGATCGCTTCGAGAATGTGCCCGGCCTGATCCCAGCCATCGAGCGCGCCGCCGCCCATGATCGACGGCCCGTGGCGTGCACCTTCCTCGCCGCCGGAGACCCCGATGCCCATGAACCGGGGCCCGAGACGTGCCGCTTCTTCGGCCCGGCGGTTGGTGTCGTGATAATTCGCGTTGCCTGCATCGATGATCAGGTCTTGAGCGTCCAGCAAGGGCCGCAAGGCTGCAATCTGGGCGTCCACCGCGTCTCCGGCCGGAACCATCAGGATGATGGCCCTTGGGGACTTGATCGACGCGACAAAGCCTTCCAGGTCTGCAGACGGCACGATCTTATCCGCTAGAACAGCCGATTTCTTGTGAAACGCCTCTGTCTTCTCGGTCGTACGGTTGAAGACCGCAATCCTGAAGCCCTTTTCCGCGATGTTGAGGGCGAGATTGCCACCCATTGTGCCAAGCCCGATCAAGCCGATTTCCGCCTGATCACCCGCCGTCCTTGCGGTCATGGACTGTCCTTTCATGTCATTCAATCGATTCAGGGAATTGTTCTGAGGGCTGTCTTAATGGATAGGCTTTGTGGGGACAATGTGGGGGCCCGTGCATTTTCCATTTGCCTGCCGGAAACGGCTCCCCTGACGTCCTTCGATATGGCGAATGCCCGGCCGGATTGCCAGAGAAGCAGCCGATGCCGGACAAAAAACAGGCCGATCTCAGGATCTTGTCCGCAGACGCAGGAGCAGATCGATTTCCTCTTCAAGCGCTCTTCCATAGGCACGCGAGGCTGGGGGATGCGTCCTCCGGAACATCTCCTGACGAAACAGGCAATAAGCGGCAATACGCCAATGATAGGCCATCCTCTCGCGTTTGAACCGCTCGAGGACTTCGCTGTCCGGATAGAAGCGTATAAACCGCTCTTCCATATAGGCAGGCAAGGGACGAAGCCCGTAGAGTGACAACAGCCCGGGCGACAGGAAGCAGGCAAGATCCTCCGCCGGATCTCCGATGCCGGCATATTGCCAGTCAATCAGCCGCGGCCCGGCATTTGTCGACAACAGCGTCCCGAGGCACAATGTCCGGTGGACAAGGGCTGCCACGCCCGGACCGTCATCCGGAAAGTCATTGTCCTGCGGCCTGAGCTTTCTGAGGTTTTCCGCCCGCCGGTTGTTCGTGATACGCGCCAGGATCCCGTCGGCGTGACGTAAAACAGAAAAGGCCCCGGAAGGGACCTTTTTCAGCACACAATTCGAAACATCCTGACCGGCAAGGGAGCCGAGCAATTGCGCCGCCTCCTTAACATCTATCTCCACCGCCTTTGCCGGAACATACGTGTAGATCACCATTGGATTGCCGTCCGGGCTGATCATTGAACCGGCCAGCTCCGGGGCAAGCCCGACACCGTTCAGGCGGCTCAGGGCGGCGACTTCCACCTCCGGCGAGACCGCATAAAGCGGATCATTTATCACATTGGCGAAGAACTCCTTGATGATGAATATCCGGCTCTTCGACCTCAACTCCCAGAACCGGCAGGAATAACCGGACGGCAGGGCTCTCAACACGGTATTCCCGAGATCTGTCACGATCTTCTGTTCCCGCAAAAGCGCCAGCAAGGCGCCTTCGCCAATTCCCGAAATCACGCCCCAATCTCCCGTTGACTAGGGTTGGTCACGGAAGACGTCTTCCGTTGCGAAACCCGTCAAAACTATCAGGTTTTAACTAGCCGGTTTTGAGGGGCTTGCCCATCGCCCAAAGCCGGATGTCGCAGACAGATAACGAAGCGTCGCTCCTGGATGATGGTCACAACTGAAAAACAACTGCAGAGTGATTTTTTTATTCGTTGCAGGGAATAGACTGCTCACGCAATTTTCGAAAGGAAACACCATGACCGGTGCAGCCATCGAATCACAAGCGGCCGCAGAACCGGCGCGGCGCGGACGTAGACGGCGTGGAGGCTCCGGTCCGGACGCCGGGCCGGATCTTTTCCCGCAGAAGCCTTTCAAACAGCCCCGCCATATCTTCAAGCCTTTGGAGATCATTTCGGCCGACGAGCTGGAAAGCATCCATCAGGCGTCCCTGACGATCTTGAAGGAGGTCGGGATCGATTTCCTGCATGACGGCGCAAGAGACATGCTCAAGGCAGCCGGAGCCGATGTTGCAGCAGGTTCCGACCGGGTCCGGTTCGACCCCTCCATGATCGAGGACCTGATCGCAAAGGCACCCGCCGAATTTACCCTGCATGCCCGCAATCCGGCCCACAATCTGGTGATCGGGGGGGATCATGTGGCCTTTTCCTGCGTCGCGAGTGCACCGAATGCGCAGGACCGGGATGGTGGCAGGCGTCCGGGCAATCAGCAGGACTACCGGAATTTTCTGAAACTTGCCCAGTTCTTCAACGTCATCCATTGCGTCATGGGCTATCCGGTCGAACCGGTCGACATTCATCCTTCTGTCCGGCATCTGGATTGTGTGTCCGACATGGCCCGGCTGACCGACAAGGTGTTTCATATCTATTCGCTGGGACAAGAGCGCAATCTGGACGGCCTTGAAATCACCCGGATCGCCATGGGGCTGGACGACGAAACCTTCCGGCAGACCCCGTCAGTCGTCTCCGTCATCAACACCTCCTCCCCCTTGCGCCTCGATACACCGATGCTCCAGGGGTTGATCGAGATGGCCCGGGCCGGTCAGGTGAGTGTCGTCACGCCGTTCACTCTGGCCGGCGCGATGGCGCCTGTAACCGTGTCCGGCGCGCTGGTGCTCCAGAATGCGGAAGCCCTTGCCGGCATTGCCTTTGCGCAACTGGTCAAGCCCGGTGCGCCGGTGATCTATGGCGGCTTCACGTCAAATGTCGACATGCGCTCCGGTTCTCCGGCCTTCGGCACGCCGGAATATGTGAAGGCAGCCATTGCCGGCGGACAACTGGCCCGGCGGTACCGGTTGCCCTACCGGACGTCCGGCGTGTGCGCGGCCAACACGGTCGACTATCAGGCCGCCCTTGAAACGACCCTGTCGGAATGGGGCGCGCTCACAGGCGGCGGCAATCTGATCAAGCATGCTGCCGGGTGGCTGGAAGGCGGATTGTCGGCCGGGTTTGAAAAATTCATCGCCGATATCGATCTCCTGCAGATGCTGGCCGAATACCTGACGCCGCTCGACGTGTCACCGGAAGCACTTGCGCTGGATGCGATCCGCGATGTCGGGCCGGGCGGGCATTTCTTCGGCACCCAGCATACGCAGGAGCGCTACAAGACCGCGTTCTATCCCCCGATCGTTTCCGACTGGCGCAATTTCGAGACCTGGGCTGAGGCCGGCAGCCCGACCGCCTATGACAAGGCGAACATGCTCTACAAGAAAGCCCTGGAAGCCTATCAGACCCCGCCGCTTGATCCCGCAATTGACGAGGAACTCACAGCATTCGTGGCAAGGCGCAAGGAAGAAGGTGGCGCGCCGACGGATTTTTAGAACAGCTCCCGGCACCCATTGGGTGCCGCGAGACCCAAGACCCTCATGTCAGGTCGGTAGAATCAAACAGGGCCGGAGTATCAGATGAAGTCCCATTGTCAGGTTGTCGTCATTGGCGGCGGTGTTGTCGGTTGCAGCGTGCTTTATCATCTGACCAAGCTCGGCTGGACCGACGTGGTGCTGGTCGAGCGGGACGAACTCACATCCGGATCGTCCTGGCATGCAGCCGGCGGGTTTCACACCCTCAACGGCGACCCGAATGTTGCCCAGCTGCAAAGCTACACGGTCAGCCTCTACAAGGAGCTGGAGGAGATCTCCGGCCAGTCCTGCTCGCTGCACCTGACCGGCGGCGTGATGCTGGCCGACACGCCCGAACGCATGGATTTCCTGCGCCTTGCCCAGGCCAAGGGCCGTTATCTCGGCATGGATCTGGAACTGATCTCGGTGGCAGAGGCCAAGACAATGTTCCCGCTGCTCGACGAGAAGCATTTCATCGGCGCGCTCTGGGACCCGGTCGAAGGCCATCTCGATCCGTCCGGCACCACCCATGCCTATGCCAAGGCCGCCCGGATCAACGGCGCGGAGATCTACCGCCACACCAAGGTCGAGGATCTTGTCCAGACGCCGGACGGCACCTGGGACGTGATCACCTCAAAAGGCAGGATCCACGCGGAACATGTGGTCAATGCCGGCGGCCTGTGGGCCCGCGAATGCGGCCGCATGGTTGGTCTGGAACTGCCGGTTCTCGCCATGGAACACATGTATCTGCTCACCGAGGAGATGCCGGAAGTCACCGCCCACAACGCAGAAACCGGCAAGGAACTGATCGGCATTCTCGATTTCGCGGGCGAGATCTACACGCGGCAGGAAGGCAAGGGCATTCTGCTTGGAACCTATGAACAGGCCTGCAAGCCCTGGAGCCCGAAGGAAACCCCCTGGGATTTCGGCCACGAACTGCTTGCCCCCGATATCGACCGGATTGCACGGGAGCTTGAAATCGGCTTTTCGCATTTCCCCGCACTTCAGGATGCCGGGATCAAGCAGATCATCAACGGCCCCTTCACCTTTGCGCCGGACGGCAATCCGCTGGTCGGTCCGGTCAGGGGCCTGCGGAACTACTGGGTGGCCTGCGGCGTGATGGCGGGTTTCAGCCAGGGCGGCGGGGTCGGGCTGACCCTTGCCAACTGGATGATCGACGGCGATCCGGGCTACGACATCTGGGGCATGGATGTGGCGCGTTACGGCGATTGGGCCACCCTTGCCTATACCAATGCCAAGGTTCAGGAGAATTACCGGCGCCGGTTCCGGATCCGCTTTCCCAACGAGGAACTGCCCGCCGCGCGGCCGCACCAGACCACCCCTCTTTATGACCGCTTTCTGGCGCAAGGCGCGGTGATGGGGGACAGCTGGGGGCTGGAGACACCGCTCTGGTTTGCTGCGGAAGGTCAGGAGGCCAGGGACATTGTTTCCTTCCACCGCTCCAATGACTTCGAGGCGATCGGGGCCGAGTGCCGGACGGTGCGTGACAGCGTCGGCATAACCGAGATCGCCAATTTCGCGAAATACGAGATCACCGGACCCGGTGCCCTCGCCTTCCTCGACCGGATGATGACCAATGCCATGCCGAAGGTAGGCCGCATCATCCTGACGCCGATGCTGAACGAGCGCGGCAAGATCATCGGCGACTTCACCATCGCCCGGGCCGGAGAAGACCATTTCTACATGTTCGGGTCCTCGCAGGCCGAGGTCTATCACATGCGCTGGTTCGAGCGGCATTTGCCGGATGATGGCTCGGTCACGATCCGGCCGATCAATCTCGGCTGGGCCGGGCTGTCGATTGCCGGACCCAATGCCCGCAAGGTTCTGGAGAAGGTCGCGGGTTCGGATGTGTCCAACGCGGCCTTCCGGTTCATGGATTTCCGCGAGATGGACATTGCCAACGCGCCCTGCAAGGTCAACCGCATCTCCTATACCGGCGATCTCGGTTACGAGATCTGGATGACACCGGAATATGAGCGGCAGGTCTACGAAGCGCTGATGCAGGCCGGAGAAGAGTTCGGTATCCGCAATTTCGGCATGCGCGCGCTTCTTTCCCTCAGACTGGAGAAGAACTTCGGCACCTGGTTCCGCGAGTTCAGGCCGATCTACGGGCCATATGAGGCCGGTCTCGGGCGGTTCGTGAAACTCAACAAGCCGGACTTCATCGGCAAGGACGCGGCCTTGAAGGAACTGAACGAGGGGCCGGACCGCCTGCGGGTCGCCTTCGATGTCAAGGCGAACGGCGCGGACGTGCTTGGCGACGAACCGGTCTGGCACAAGGACAAGGTGGTCGGCTGGGTCACTTCGGGCGGCTATGCCCATCATGCCGGCAAGTCCCTCGCTCAGGGTTATGTCCCTGCCGATCTTGCCGCCGTCACCGCAGAAGATGCTTTCGAAATTGAAATCTTGGGCCACCGGCGCAAGGCCACCATCTTAACAGAACCGCCGTTCGATCCGGAGGCGGAACGCATGCGCATGTGATCCGCCTTGCGCTGCCGCACATGGGACAAGAGGAGACGTGACATTGACCATCGAACCGATGTTCGGGCGCCACAGGCGCAAGATCATGCCGAACGTTCTCCCCGATCATCCCGGCGTAACAGCGGACGCATCGGACCTTGCGGCTTATGCGATGGACAAGGCGTCCGCGCTCAACCGGCACATGCTCGGCTATGGCGCATTGGCGGAAGGCGAATGGGCAGCCCGCGGTCTCGGGGCTCCCGATCTGGACGCCCTGCGGGCCTATCGGCTGAAGCGGATCCGGAACGAACTGAAAAGGCAGGATCTTGCCGCTGCGATCCTGTGCGATCCGCTGAATGTGCGCTATGCGACCGACTGCACCAACATGCAGGTCTGGTGCACCCACAATGCCGTTCGCTACGCTTTCGTGGCAGCCGAAGGGCCGGTGGTTCTGTTCGACTTTCACAACTGCGACCATCTCTCGGCACACACGGATCTGGTGGATGAAATCCGTCACGGCGTGACCTGGTTCTATTTCGAGGCAGGTCCGCGCTCTGCGGAAAAAGCGGTCCGGTGGGCCGATGAGCTGGCCGATCTTGTTGAGACGCATGGCGCCGGCAACAAGCGCATTGCCGTTGACAAGGCCCGGCGCGAAGGGATTGCCGCCCTGGAGGCCCGGGGTCTCGAGATCCATGACGGCGAGGAAGTGATGGAACTGGCCCGCGCCGTCAAGGGACCGGACGAGATCAAGGCCATGCGCCGGTCCATTGCCGCCTGCGAAGCCGCCATGGCGGTGATGGAACGCTCGCTTCAACCCGGCATGAGCGAATGGGACCTCTGGGCCATCCTGCATGCGGAAAACATCCGGCGCGGCGGTGAATGGATCGAAACCCAGCTTCTTTCCTCGGGACCGCGCACCAATCCGTGGTTCCAGGAAGCTTCTTCAAAGATCATCGAAGCGGGCGAGATCGTCTCCTTCGACACCGATCTGGTCGGCCCTTACGGGATATGCTGCGACATCTCCCGCACGTGGCTTGCCGGCGACGGACGCCCGACCAACGAACAGCGCATGCTGTTCCAGATGGCCGCCGACCAGATCGCCGCCAACCGGTCGATGCTCGCGCCCGGAAAGACCTTTCGCGAGTTGAGCCATGGGGCGGTGAGCCTGCCCCCGGACTTCATCGCCAACCGCTATTCGGTCCTGTTTCACGGGGTCGGGCTGTGCGACGAATACCCGGCCGTGCCCTACCCCGAAGACTGGGCCGCGACCGGCTATGACGGTGTTCTGGAACCCGGCATGGTGGTTTGTGTCGAAAGCTATGTCGGCCGCCAGGGCGGCCATGAGGGGGTGAAGCTGGAGGAACAGGTGCTGATCACCGATACCGGTTTCGAACAACTCAGCACCTACCCGCTTGATGCACGTCTCATGGGGGCGTGACCGGGGCATTTGGAAAGCCGCCAAATCAGGTTGGCTCCTCCCGGCCAACCACCACGCGGAACCGGGATCGGGAAGTCGCGAAGGTACGCTTTCGGCCTCGGGGGATCAGCTTCCCGGCCATTTTGTCATAAAAGATCTCTGCATATTGAAGCCAATCGAAACATCCATAATTTGGCATTACGGCGCAGAAGTGCGCGATGACGCCATAAGAAATTGATTGTCAAGG
>NZ_SMMF01000193.1:0-348 GCF_009711355.1 Roseibium sp. RKSG952
GTTTCGATGCTGGTTGTCTTGTGCCCGATCGTGCCGTCCCCGTTCAGGTCGACATTGTAGAACGTTTCGACATCCACAAAATTTTCGAGGCTGGCGCTACTCAGGTATTCACCGGCCGCATTGGTGATCCACTCACCATATTCTCCAGCCGCGTTTTTCCAGAGCACCTTGAAGCCGCCTGTGATCGCTTCGGCCTGGATAGCCTCCCAGCCGGGGAAACTGTCGGGACCGGCTTTGACACCATCACGCGTCAACTCGACAGTGCCATTGACCAGATAAACGCCACGGGTAGAAGACGCGAGCGTTACGGAACCGGCCGTTTCGATGCTGGTTGTCTTGTGGCCGATC
>NZ_SMMF01000708.1:0-5095 GCF_009711355.1 Roseibium sp. RKSG952
GAGCTGGGTGTAGATCATTGAGGTGGTGAAGACGGTAGCAAGGCTGAGTATCGCACCGACCCAACCCAGCAATGTCCAGTGGCTTTGCAGGAACACTGCTCCAAGTGCATAGAGACCCATAATGATAAGCGCGGCAACTGCGCAGACGCCCTCGCGGCTGAGCCAGCTGGATTTCCATTGGCTGAAGGCTTTCCATGCGCGTTCCGGATGGCCCAGATGAAATGTCGACGCCAGAAGACCGCCCACCGCCAGCGCATAGGCTATGGCGTAGAATACGAAGGCGACAAAGCCAGTGACCGGCGGTTGGCCTAGACCCAGAAAAAACAAGAGCCCAAAGCCCAGACCCGAAAAGGTCGTGAAGATGATGACTGAAGGTGCGGGATGCATCAGTTCGCTCCTCCGGGAATTTTGTCGAGCGCTTTGTCCAGCCAGCCCAGGAACCCTTGGGACTCTTCAGCGACCGGGGCCAGCAGCGGTGCCAGGATGTCGATTTGGTCTTCGACCTGATCCTTGGGGCGCGGCGGCAGGTATTTGTTGACCGGCTTGGTACCCATTTCGGGCATAAGATCCATGCCTCCACGGTCTGCGACCAGTTTGCTGACATCGCTGTCGGGATCACCAAGATCGCCAAAATGGCGCGCTCCGGCGGGGCAGGTACGGACGCATGACGGGACACGATCTACTTCGGGCAGGTTTTCGTTGTAGATCCGGTCAACGCACAGGGTGCATTTCTTCATCACGCCTTCGGCCTGATCCAGTTCACGTGCACCGTAAGGGCAGGACCACGCGCACAGGCCGCAGCCGATGCAATCGCTTTCGTTCACCAGAACGATACCGTCCTCGACACGCTTGTAGCTGGCCCCAGTGGGACAAACGGTGACACAGGGCGCATCTTCGCAATGTAGGCAGGATTTGGGGAAGTGGATGAGTTGGGCATGACCCTGTTCGGGCTGCACCTCATATGAATGCACCCGGTTCAGGAAGGTCCCCGACGGGTTGGCGCCATAAGCGTCCTGATCTGACAGGGGCGCGCCATAATTTTCGGTGTTCCAGCCTTTGCACGAAATCACGCAGGCGTGGCAGCCGACGCAGGTGTCCAGATCGATGACCAGACCCATCTTGCGTTCAGTGGATTGGGGGAGTTGGGTCATTTGCCTACCTTCCACGCCAAGTCTTTGGGGCCGGTGCCAACCGGCGATTTAATCGGATCGAACTCGGGTTGGCTTTCTGCATCCGAAGGTGGCGCAGCTTTTTCGATTTTCACTTTGAGGTCGAACCACGCAGCCTGACCGGTGATCGGGTCAGAGTTAGCCCATCGCAAACCGTCACCCTTAGGCGGTAAAAGCTCGTGGATCAGGTGGTTCAGCAGGAAGCCCTTGGTCGCCTCGGGTGCGTCCTCTTGCAATGCCCACGCGCCTTTGCGCTTGCCGATGGCGTTCCAGGTCCAGACGGTGTTTTCGTTCAGTGCCGCCATTTCCATGACCGGAACCGTGATCTCACCATGCGGGGACGTTACTTTTGCCCAGTCGCCATCCTGCAGCCCATGCTCGCGCATCAGTTTTGTCGGGACGTAGAGAGGGTTGCGACCGTGCAATTGACGCAGCCACGCGTTCTGAGTGCCCCAGCTGTGATACATCGCCATCGGGCGCTGGGTCAGGGCGTTGATGGTAAAGCCTTCGTTGCCGTGCTGGTCGGTTTCATACCAGATCGGCATCGGGTCCAGAGTTTCCTTGATCCGCTCGCGCAAATGGTCCGGCGGTTGACGCTCACCATGGCCTTCGGCAGCCAACTGGAACTTGCGCATCGGCTCGGAATACAGCTGAAACAGGTAGGGCTGTGGGCTGTCATAGATGCCCATGCCAACGGCCCAGTCCTGATAAGCGGCGTTCCACGGTTTGTAGTAGTCCGCACCCTCGGGAATATGGGCCACGTAGAAGCCGCCGTTCTCAATGTAACGGTTCAGCTGGTCGGGATTGACCTCACCACGACCTTCCTTATCGCCATTCTCGCCACGGAAGCCAGCAAGGGGGCCAATGCCGGGTTTGCGTTCGTGGTTGACGATGTAGTCGGCGTAATCCGTCCACTTGGCGCTGCCGTCTTCTTTGGTGAAACCAGGCAGTTCCATCCGGTTGGCCAGATCGATTAGCACCGACTGGAATCCGCGCACATCGCGATCCGGCTCGATCACTGGCCAGCGGATTGCGTCTGCTGCTGCCTCGGCCTCACAGATCGGGCGGTCAAGCAGCGAGATACAGTCGTGGCGCTCCAGATAAGTGGTGTCCGGCAGGATCAGGTCGGCATAAGCCACCATTTCCGAGGAGTAGGCGTCGGAATAGATGATGTGCGGGATTACATAATCGCCGTTCTCATCCTTGCCCGTCAGCATCTCCATGACACCTTTGGTGTTCATGGTCGAGTTCCACGACATGTTCGCCATGTACATGAACAGCGTGTCGATCTTGTAGGGGTCGCCCGCATGCGCGTTCGAGATCACCATATGCATCAGCCCGTGGCTGGACATCGGGTTTTCCCAGGTGAATGCCTTGTCGATCCGCGCGGGGCTGCCATCTTCTTTCAGCGCCAGGTGCTCGGGGCCCTGAACAAAGCCCAGATGCGGGCCATCCAGCGGCGAGTTGGGTGTCACCTTGCAGTGCGGTGTCGGGTGTGCCTCGACCGGCTTGGGGTAGGGCGGTTTGAAGCGGAAGCCGCCGGGAACCTCGACCGTGCCGAGGATGATCTGCAGAACATGCAGCGCGCGGCAGGTCTGAAAACCGTTGGCATGGGCCGATACGCCGCGCATCGAGTGCATGGCGACGGGGCGGCCGATCATCTTGGTGTGTTTCTCACCACGGAAATCGGTCCATTCGTGATCCAGTTCGAACGCCTCGTCAAAGGCAACACGGGCCAGTTCACCGGCGATGGCGCGGATGCGAGTGGCGGGAATGCCGCACTGTTCGGCCACCTTTTCGGGGGCGTATTCGTCGCTGAGATAGCGCTCGGCCATCAGGTGGAAGACCGGACGGTGGGTGACGCTATCCTTTTCATAGGTGGCCGACAGGTCAGGGCGGACGCCGGGCTTGTCGAAGGCCGTCAACTCGCCGGTGGCGCGGTCGATGACCAGCGGTTTACCGTCTTCATCCCGCAGGAACAGGCCTTTGGTCGGTCCTTCGGACGCGTCAATCAGAACCGGCGCGTTGGTGTAGCGGCTAAGGTAATCGAGATCGATTTTGCCCGCTTTCATCAGCACGTGGATCATCGACAGGATAAACAACCCGTCGGTTCCCGGAGTGATGCCAACCCAATCATCCGCAACAGCGTTATAGCCCGACCGGATCGGGTTAACGCCGATCACGCGCGCGCCGCGCGCCTTAATCTTGCCAATGCCCATCTTGATCGGGTTCGAGTCGTGGTCCTCAGCCACGCCGAACAGCATGAACAGCTTGGTGTGATCCCAGTCGGGCTGACCGAATTCCCAGAACGCGCCGCCCATCGTGTAGATGCCACCAGCGGCCATGTTCACGGAACAGAACCCGCCATGGGCCGCGTAGTTACAGGTGCCGAAGTTCTGAGCCCAGAAGCTGGTGAAGCTTTGGCTCTGGTCGCGGCCGGTGAAAAACGCCAGCTTCTCGGGGTTGTCCTCGCGGATTGGTTTCAGCCAACCGACTGCAATCTCCAGCGCCTCATCCCAGCTGATCTCTTCGAATTCGCCGGAACCGCGCGGCCCCACCCGCTTTAGCGGTGCGCGTAGCCGCGATGGGGCGTTGACCTGCATGATGCCAGCCGAGCCTTTGGCACATAACACACCCTTGTTTACAGGGTGATCGCGGTTGCCTTCGATATAGGCAACCTTGCCGTCTTTCATGTGCACATTGATGCCGCAGCGGCAGGCACACATGTAGCAAGTGGTTCGCCGGATTTCGTCTGAAACCTTTGGCGATGTGTCGATGATTGGCTGGTTCATTTGGGTCCCTGTGGCTATTGAACCGATCTTTCCATATTCGATGGAAAAACCGGAACATTATTTTGCTTCGCCCGAGTTTAGGAAACATCCTTTCGGGTTTGTGAGGTTTGCGCCTGGACTGCGGTCACCGCCACCATGTGCAGGACATCTTCGGCCGAGCAACCGCGCGAGAGGTCATTTGCAGGTTTCGCCAATCCTTGCAGGACTGGTCCGATCGCCTCGGCGCCGCCGATACGTTGCGCAATCTTGTAGCCAAGGTTGCCAGCGTCGAGATTTGGAAAGACAAAGACATTTGCCTGGCCCTGCAACGGGGAAGCCGCCGCTTTCTTGGCCGCTACTTCCGGAACAAAGGCTGCGTCAAACTGCAGTTCACCATCGATCAGCAGATCCGGGTCCGCAGCCTTGGCAATCTCTGTTGCCTCTACGACCTTTGACACTTTCGGATGTTTGGCGCTGCCTGTGGTCGAGAATGACAACATCGCCACGCGTGGCGTTTCATTCGTCAATGCGTGGTAGGATGCTGCCGAGGCACGGGCGATTGCCGCCAACTCTTCTTCGTTCGGGTCAACAACCAGACCGCAATCGGCAAAGATATGAGCGCCCCTTACCGAATGATGATCGCGGCAATAGAGCATCAGGAAGAAGCTCGAGACCATGGCAGCATCAGGTGCTTTGCCAATGATTTGCAAGGCTGCACGGACGGTGTCTGATGTTGTTTCTACCGCGCCGCCGACAGTTCCATCGGCCAGCCCCTTGTGAACCAGCATCGCGGCATAGTTCAGGCGTTTCGTGATCTGCTCTCGAGCCTGCTCGGGCGTCATGCCCTTATGCTTGCGCAGTTCATGCAGTTCCGCGGCGAAGGACTCGGTCAGAGAAGAGCTGTTGGGGTCGTGAATTTCGATCCCATCAACATCCGAACCGCCCTGCTTTGCCAGTTCAGCCTCGACCTTGGCCTGCTCACCAATAAGGATAATCCGGGCGACCCCTTCAGAACGGGCCTTCAGGGCGCCTTCGACGACTCTTGGATCATCGCCCTCAGCGAGGGCGATGATCTTGTCGGAGCTGGTTGCAGCTCCGAGTATTGTGCGTAGAGGTTTCACCCAGTTACGCCTCTTGCGGTGTCATGTCGTTTGC
>NZ_SMMF01000127.1:0-277 GCF_009711355.1 Roseibium sp. RKSG952
CCACATGGCTGAACTCGGTATCATCGCTGCCATCGGCATGACCAGCATTGCCAAACTTGTTGCAATACTGCACGACGATCAGGACAGACGCCTGCCTGCTTCGGCTCGCGCCGCGCTTTTGGAGATGGCCGATCAAATTGAAAGGCTCACAGAAAGAATTGAGAAGCTGGACACCAAGATTGTCGCAGTGGTGAAGGCCGATGATGCCGCTCGTCGTTTGACGACCATACCCGGCGTCGGCCCTATTATCGCTGCGACCGTTCGCGCCACCGTCCAG
>NZ_SMMF01000098.1:0-253 GCF_009711355.1 Roseibium sp. RKSG952
CCAGGTCCGACTTCGTCAACAGGCTGTTATCTTCAGGATAGACGCGAAAGTTATCGTGATCTCTTCCGAAACTATCCAATCCGGTTGGCTTGAAAATCACACGATGATTATGAGTTGGCGCCAATGCGTCGTTTAAAGGCAAGCGAATATCGGTGACAGGTTTACACGCAAACTCGCTCAGGCAGCATGGGCAATAGGCCGTTTTCGAGCTGGTTGTTGCTATATTGTTATCGGGCATATTGCTTTCGACGCT
>NZ_SMMF01000260.1:0-451 GCF_009711355.1 Roseibium sp. RKSG952
CCCCTTCACCGGCGCTGCTGAGGCGGTGCTGACGGGTCGGAGAGACGGCCTGACGGACTGGAAAGACGGTTGAGACGCTCGGGAGAGACCGGGGGCATCTTGAGGACGGATTTAGGCGGGCGCGCTGAGGATTTGGCGCAACGGTCTGGTTTTTTGGCTCTTGGTGTTCTGTTCTTTGACATTGATGGATAACTGAAGAGATATGTGGGCGGTTTGGTTCGTTTCGACGGATTGAATGTCTGTATATCGCGCTCTTAGGGTTTCGGCCCGATGATTGAGTGTCAGCTTCACTGTTTGAGTGGTTCACTGGTTTCTTAGGAAATCTGTGTACATCAAACAGATGACTTCATCTGGTTTAGCCACCAGATGAGATGTGCAGAGGTTCGAACGTCAAGGATAGGTTAGTAATAGCCTTTCAACTTGAGAGTTTGATCCTGGCTCAGAACGAACG
>NZ_SMMF01000877.1:0-24650 GCF_009711355.1 Roseibium sp. RKSG952
CATATTGCTGGTCTGTGCGGCTGAACGCGCCAATTCAGCCCATTCTCATCTGTTTGGGATGGAGTTGAAGGCTTTCTGGCCAGAATCCCATAAGACTCTGATTGTCAAAGGTCTTTGACCGCATCGCAAAGGTGCAATCCGGCCGATCCGAAAACGCATTAGAATGCGAGGCTATAGGCTACTGCTCTTCCGGCTGCGCTTCCGGTTCCCGCTTTCCGATGTTGCGGCCAAACAGGACGTCCAGCGACCCGGACGGCAACCCGAAGCCTTCCTCGACCGCTTTCAGGACCTGCCGTTCGTCAGCCTCTCCGGAAATCACCTTCTCGACATTCACCTGGGTGCTGCCACTGAATACCTGCTCGACGATCTCGTCGGCCGCCTCCACAAGCTGCTGCGTTGGCGTGGCCCGGAGGATCTCGATCACCTCGCCGCCGCGCTCCTGAAGTGTCTTGTAGGCAGCTTCCGGATCTTCGAGGATCCCGGCAATGTCCGGGTAAATCGCGGGCTTGGCCCAGGCGCCCTTGATGACGACCGGAACGCCCAACCCGATCAGCTCCTTGTCAGCGCCCTTGCGCCGGGGGACCGGAACTTCGCCCTGCAACGTCGGGACGACCAGCGGCTCGACTTTCCAGTCAATGGTTTGTGCCGGCATGTCCGTGCGCCCAGAGCCGGTCATGCGCACAAGCGGCCCTGCCAACACCAGATCACCGGTGGTCGCAACCCCGTTCTGGATCTGGAAGGATGCGCCGAAGGATGTGAAATCGGTCTTCTGGTCCTTGTTTTCCTTCCAGCCCAACAGCGTTTCGAGCGAGAGCTCGCGCACCATTTTCGGAATGTTGAGCCCGAGGACTGCGCCATCGGCAAACTCGAACCGCGCGGTGCCGCCGAGGCCGGACACCAGCTGTTGTTCAGAAGCGCCCGAGGATTCAACGTCAAGGATCATGGCCGCCTGGCCTTCGACCCAATCGACGCCGGCCGCATCCTTGAGTGCCGGAAGCGCCTGGAGACCGTCAAAGGAAAAACGTGCCTGAACGCTCGGCAGTGCCGACGCGCCGTTCAACACAAGCGTACCGCTGCCCTCGCCTTCGTAAAGCGACAGTTTTTCGAGATTGGCTGTCAAAACGCCATTTTCGATCTGTGCGGTAAGCCTGCTTTCGCCGGTCTTGATCTTGTCCCAGCGAATCTCCTTTGCGGTCACGCGCAAGTCTGCATTGACCGCGTGAAGCCCAGAAAAGTCGAAAGCATCCGTGCTCCAGCCCGGTTGTTGTGTCGACTGGGTCCGGTTCCGGCCTTCGTCTTTCCCCTTGGCCCCGGATGCGCTCGTGTCCTTGCCCAGATAGGGATCAAGCACCAGATGCGACAGTTGCAAATTGGCCTGAAGGGCCGGTTTGGCCCCGAAGGTTACACGTCCGTCGGCCTGCCCCGATGTTTCATCGAGCGTGAAACCGGTCTCCTCGAACCCGATGCCATTGGGCTCTGCGGTAAACAGTCCCGCCGCCTTGAAGCGTTGAAGACCGCTTCCCGTTGCGATCGGTTGCCCCATCCAGGCAAGGAGATTGCGCAGGTCTCCGGTTTCGACCGTCATTGCGCCGTCCAAACCGGCCGTTCGCGACCCCTTTCCCTCAAACCCGAAACTTACACGGTTGCTGCGGACACGCGCCGTCACCGGCGTTGAAAGACCGGCCAGAAACGGGCCCGGCGTCGCACTGCCGGTTGCTGTGAAGGTTTCCCCGCGCCAGGCCAAGGAGCCCGATACATCAAGCGGATTGGACAGGCCTGACAGCACCACGTTCAGGTTGATATCTTCCAGACTGTTGGCCGCTTCGTCCTTGACCAACTTGTCGAGATCCAGCCCGCCGATTGTGCCGTCGCGGATGTCCACCGAACCGCGCAGATCCAGATTGCCAACCAGCATGGCCGGTGTCGCGCCGCGTGTGCGCACGGCCAGATCCGCGCCGATTTGCCCGGAAGCCGGATAGGGTTGCCCCGCTAGCGCCAGCAGATCTCCGAACGCGCCGTCCTTCATCACAAACCGCCCGGCATAGCTGGGTTCGCTGCCCGAAAGGTTCGCATCCATCGCGCCCGTCAGGACAAGCGATCCGATTGATGCCGCAAACCCGGTCAATCGCGCCGCCGTTTGGGATCCGTTAACACGCGAAGACAAGGAAAACGCGCCCGGATCGTTTGGCATTTCAATGCCCAGGACTGCTGCGAGCGATTTGACCGAGGGGCCGTCGCCGCCGATCTCGAGATCGAGTTCAAGCGGTTCCAGACCCGCTGAACCCCGCAGGAAGGCCTGCGCCTCTGCCGCACCGAGCGTGAGAGAAACGCCGCTGACCTTGCCTTCGGAAAAGGCGATCGGATCGTCTATGGTGCCGTTGAACTGGACGGGCTGGCCGTTCCACACAAGCGCGCCGTCAACATCAAGCTGTTTCGACAAGTCGGGTGCGGACACGGACACGTCAAAACCGCCCAATTCGAACCGTTCGCCTGTCTGGAGATCGGAATAGATCAGCTTCCCGTTTGAAATCGTCAACCGGTCGATACCGATGCGTTCAAGCATCCGGCTGGCCGTTCCAATCGCCTGTTCGCCAGCCGCCTCCACGCGTGACAGCTCCGATGATGGTGCCGGGTTCCCGGCATTATCCAGCGACCGGCGCGGCTCCCAGCTTGTCAGGCCCGAGGGCCCCGTCTCCAGAAGGATTACCGGATCGGCCAGCGTGATGCCGGTCACCTGAGCCTTGCCGCTCAGGAGCCCGGCCCATCCCAGACCGATTTCGACCTTGCGCGCCTTGGCGAATTCAATGCCGTCCGCCCCCGCTTCTCCCGACAGGCCGACGTTTTCGGCAATCAGGGTCAAACCGGGGATCAGCGCCAGACTGACAGGACCGTCCAGGCGCAGACGCCAGCCGGAAGATTGCTCGATCTGTTCGATCACCTGCGCCCGGATCGTCTCCTTCGGCAGCAGAAAGGGCACAGCGACCACAGCCGCCGCCGCCACAACAAACAGAACCCCGATTCCAATCAACAGCCGCCGCATCAGCATTTCCCATTGCGCGTAGCGTAAAGTCTGACGCAACGCTATCAGGCTTTTGAGACAGGGTCTGCCACTGATGGCCGATTTTGGCAAGAGCGGGGCGATGCTGCCTCAGACCGGAAAGAGATGATTGTCCCAGGCGACACCGGCCGGTCTTGCAAGCACCTCCAACGGCCCGTCGACGCCGGGCAAATAGCTCATTCCCCCGGTGCCGTCCGAGATCAGGAAGGCCTTGCGGTCCAGCGGCGCCACGCCGCACCCGTCCGTTACAGACTGTGCGCCCAGAAAGGCGCCATCGTCCGCCCGCCAGAACAAGACGCGGTTTCCACGCGGTGCAGACGTCGCAATCACATCGCCATCCGAACTGGCCACGACAGAGCCGATATAGTTGTTCAGCGCCGATTTCAGACGGCCTGGAACCTCGAACAGCTTCGGTGCGTCGTCCCGCCCGAGCCGTGTGACAAGCGGCGGTGTCTCCGTGAGCGCCCCTTCATACTGGCCACCAACCCAGATCCGGCCCGCGCCATCCTGTGCCATGTGGCGGAGCGACAATTGGTGCAGCTCGGCGGGAAGCGCATGGGAAGCCTTCAGGTCCCCGGTCTTCCGGTCGATAAAAACCACGGACGGCGTCATGGTGTCGAGATTGAGCTTTTCACGCGGGCGGCCCGGATGGGTCTCAATCCCGCCATTGGCAATGACCAGCGTGCGGCTGTCGCGGTCGAGCAGAATGTCATGCGGACCGATACCGTTCGTGTCGAGTTCCCCCAAACGCCGGACCTCCAGGCCGCTGACATCATAAACCCCGACCACGCCGCGTGCGGCTTCAAAATCGTTTTCCACCGCATACACCAGCCGGCCGTCCGGAGAAAAACAGCCATGACCATAAAAATGCCGGCCCGGTTCAGAGGCAATCAGCTGCGGCGCGCGGTTCTCGAACGGATCAATCAGCAGGGCAAATGTGCCCGGACGGCGGGCAAAGGCCATGATCTTGCGCCGATCAGGCGAAACGGCCAATCCATGCCCCCGGTCCGGCAGCGCAACCTTTGCGAGCTCGAACCCGGCATCGTCCGCCAGCACGATTGCATAAGACCCGTCGGCCTCCCGGCGGGCACTGGCAAAAAGCGGCGCATCAAGAGCATCCGCATCCAGCAGGGAGCCTGCAAATGCCGAGTGGTCAGGCGCAAGAGCCGCCATGGCCGCGATACCGCCCAGCCCCTTCATCAGTGCCCGGCGAGATATTACCGCTGTTTCAGTCGCCATCCAGCGCATTAAAGCCTCCGGACAGCCCGAGAGCGCCTGAAATCTGCCCGGCCAGGGCATTGCGCGCGCCATTGAGCCCGAACAGGGTCGCCTTGAGCTTGTCATAGCTTGCCGGTTCTTCAAGGCTCTTGCGCACAGGAACCGGAACCTCGTCGAGCAGCCGCAACACGTTCTGGAACTCGAAATCCGCGGACCGGACCAGATAGGCATCCCCTTCGGGAAGGGCTTCGGCCAGATCGGCGGCCGTGACCGCCGCGCGCAATCCTCCGACTTCGGCCTTCAAGTAGGCAATACCGTTTTTCGAACGGGAAAACGGTACCCGGTTCGGTTTGGATTTTTCCATGCCGGCCCCGAGCGCGGGAAGAATGTCCTGATCCTTGACCACGACAATACCCGTGACCAGACCGTTGAACAGCGTTTCCAGAGCTTCTTTCGGGGTGTGGATATGCCCGCCCAGAGCTGCATCGGGTGTCAGCAACTCCTTGCTGTAGCCTTGGACGTCTGACCAGCCCTGTTCCGTCTCAAGCGCGATCTGCGCCACATTCTCGCTGATCGCGGCCGCATAGGCGCAGGAGAAGTCTCCGTCTGCGTCCTGTTTCCCCAGACGCACGGTCCCGTCCCTGTCAAAAGCAATCAGCTCCAGTGCCGTCAGCCCCTGAACGGCGACGCTCTTGTTCGCAAGGCTCGCCGCGCCGGTAACGGTTGGGTCCTGCTTTGCGTAGATTTTCCGGATCTGCCGTTCTGCTATCGCGCGCGGGTCCGGCATGAAGGCCAGCCGGGACAAACGGTCTTCCTCTGCAAGCGGCCCGAACCGCAGGAAGGAAACACCTCCAAAGGCCCGGATCACATTGGCATAGCGATCCGCAAATTGCTGCCGGGCCGTTTCAGAAGGGTTTGCACACACCGCCTTGGCCGCCGGTGGCAATTGCCCGGCCACGGCGGCAAACTCTGCGGCCGCTGGCCGGATATAGCCCTCCAGCATGTTTGCCACCACGGCCGTGTACCCGGCATTCCTGCCGGACGATGCCTCAGCCGGACCTGTCAAAACGGCTGTTGCGAGAAACAGGGACACTGCAGTCTTTCGCATGGTCTAAAGTGACTCCAGGAATGTGATCAGGGCCTTGCGGTCATCAGGCTTCATCCCGGCCACACGGTCGCGGGCAGCCTCCGCTTCCCCGCCATGCCACAGCACGGCCTCAAGCAGATTGCCCGCCCGTCCGTCATGCAAAAAGCGGGTATGATTGTTGACCGTCTCCGTCAATCCGATGCCCCAGAGCGGCGGCGTGCGCCATTCACGGCCTGTTGCATCACCCACGGGGCGGCTATCGGCCAGATCCTCGCCCATGTCATGCAGCAGCAGGTCCGAATAGGGCCAGATCAACTGGAATCTGTGCGCCGGGTTGTCCGCCTTGCGGCTGGTGACAAATTTCGGTGCATGGCAAGCCGCACAGCCGCTTTCGTGGAACAGCTGCTTGCCTTTGAGAACCTGCGGATCGTCAAAATCCCGGCGCATCGGCACTGCGAGGTTTTCCGAATAGAACGTCACCAGATCCATCACCGGATCGGGCGCTTCGGTCGGCCCCAGATGGGCCTGTTCGCCATGGGGCATGTCGCGGCAGACCTGTTGCGACGCCGTGCAATCGCCCCAGGGATCGGGCTTGTCGGGCGAACTGATTCCGATGTCTCCGGCAAAGGCACCTGCCGTCTGGGCCCGGATCGTCGGGTTCGATGCCTTCCAGCCAAAACGCCCGATGGTGAGCTCACCCGTTTGCGGGTCGCGAACGCGGCTCACCTTGCCGGAAATGCCGTCGCCATCCTGATCATCCGCATCGGCCAGCGCTTCAATGTCACCCGGGTGGATCGCCTGCAGGAGCCCCATGCCGATCATCGGCGGTGCAACGCGCGGCGAGACCAGGACATCCGGGTGCATTTCTCCGTAACCGAGATCACGAATGGTGTAGACCGGCTTTTTCAGAATGACCGGATCTTCGCCGTTAAGCGGCACTTCAATGTCTTCAAAGGTGATATCGAACCGGCCCTCGCCCGGCAGGCCCGGAACGGCAAAAGCCTGAAACTGGCCGCCGTAGGTCGGCTCCGGAATGCTGAGCTTGGCCTTGGAGGCAAGGTCTGCGCGTTGCTGTTCCGTTTGCGGCGGAATTGACAACCGCAGAAACAGGGAGACAGCCTCTTCACCGGGAAGCGGCGGACGGCCGCGTCCGTCTTTCAAATGGCAGCCCTGGCACGAACGCGCGTTGTAGAGCGGCCCAAGCCCGTCGGAGGCCTGGGTCGAAGACGGGGAAGACGCCCACATCTTCTTGAACAACCCGTTGCCCACCTTGAAGGTCTGTTCCTCTTCAAAGGTGATATTGGCGCTGGAATGGGAAAACGCGTCGCGGTTGATCCGCTTTTTCGAAGTCGCGGCACCACCCGCCATGGGTTCAAAGGCTTCCGGTTTCGCAAAGTCCGAAGGCGCGGTCAGCACCGATTCGATCTTCTTGCGGTCCTTCGGCGTCAGGTCATCGCGGTGAGCATAAGGTTCGCCAGCCTCGGCCGGCTGCAGCATCAGCGCCAGCATCAAGGTGGAGGCACACAGGTTCCATTTTGTCATGGCAGCATGACCAAGTCGTTCGCATCCAGAAATGACCGGGACGCACCCCTCTTTGCGCGCCGGCAGGAGAATGCCAGCGGCAGCAAGCCGCTGGCTTTTTTTGATCTTACTGGAAGACCGCAGTCGGGTTGTCCAGGCTGTCGGAGCCTTCAAACGCGATCTCGTCCAGTTCCAGTGTCTTGACGACCCGTTCGATCGACCTGGTCTGGTCGACCAGAGCGTCCACCGCAGCCTGTACGACGGCGTTGCCCTCGTCATTGCCTTCGCCCAGCATCTGGTCGTAGGATTCACCGGCCTCGGCCCGCGCCTTCATGGTTTCGAAAGCCGCCAGCGTCGCGGCAAGCTTTTCTTCCATTTCCCTGGCAAGGTCCGGGTTCCTGGCTTCGACCATCTGCGCCAGAGACGCGCCTTCGATATCGCCGTAGGTGCCGTAATAGACATTGTTGATGCCGACCACATCGTTGTAATGCGACATGTGGGTATTGTCGGAGAAGCAGTCATGCTCTTCTTCCGGGTCGTGCAGCATCAGGCCAAGCTTCATGCGCTCACCGGCCAGTTCGCCATAGGACAGCGAGCCCATGCCGGTCAGGATTGTGGCCAGCCCACCGGCGTCACCCTTGGCAGCCAGTTCCTGCCGGGCTTCGCCATCCGGTGCCCATGCAGCCGCCATTTCCTCAAGATCGGAAATCAAAAGGCCGGTTGCGGCTTGCAGATACTGGATGCGGCGCTCGCAATTGCCGCCAGTGCAGTTGGCCGGATCAAAATCGGTGGCCGGACGGTTGCCCGCACCTGCATCCGTGCCGTTGAGATCCTGCCCCCAAAGCAGGAATTCGATCGCGTGGTAACCGGTTGCCACATTGGCTTCGACTTCACCGGCTTCCTGCAGCGTATCGGCAAGCAGTTCGGCATTGATCACGGTGGCGTCGATGGTTTCGCCGCCAACCTTCAGGGTCGGATTGGCAATCACGTTCGCCGTGTAGAATGCGTTTTCTTCCGACTCGCCGCCATAAGACGCATCGACATAGTCGATCAGACCTTCATCCAGCGGCCAGGCATTGACCTTGCCTTCCCAGTCATCAACGATGGCATTGCCGAAACGGTAGACTTCGGTCTGCTGATAGGGATTGCGCGCCTCGATCCAGGCGGCACGGGCCGCACCAAGCGTTTCCTCGGTCGGATTGGCCACCAGCGCGTCGACAGCAACCTTCAGCTGTTTGGCTGTCTCGAGGGAGTCTGCGTATTTCGCCTGGGCAATATCACCATAAGTGCTCAGAACGTCTGCAGGTTCTGCAGCAAATGCCGGCAGTGCAAACAGGGCGGTGGCGGTCAACAGACCGAATTTCAATGACTTCATCAGGTCGTTCCTCTCATATGCGGGGCAAGCTGCCTGGCAGCCCTCCCCCTTCCAAGTCTCAGTTCGGCCGCAGCAGCTTCTTGACCGGGCAGTCTTCCAGGCTCAGCGCACCGGCCTGAACCGGAGACAGAGCAAGATCGATTTCGGAAAGAGACTGCGCCAGCGCCCGTGCCGACGCACAAATGTCCTCCTGGCCACTGGCCTCGACCAGCGCACCGGCGATCGCAATCAGCGTTTCCCCGTCCCCTGACTGTGCGGCAGAGACCATCGCCGCAATCAGGCATTCATCCTGGCAGAGCTTCGGACAATCATAGGGAAACAGACAAAACACCCGCCTGGCATGAAGATGCAGATCACGGGCAAAGAAGGACATGTCCGATATCGCACGCCGCGCTTTTGATCGCCCGAGTTCGCGCTCGAACAGGGTCAGGGCCAGCTCCCAGCAGCCATGATCCCCGGTCGCATAGCCAGCGAGACAGCGGCGGACTCCCTCCACGACCAACCGATCCGGCTTGCGCATCATGTTGATTGGCCGTTCTGCGGGTCTCATCCCTTGCTGCTCCTTTTGAATCTGGCTTTTCGGCTAGGAACGCAAAAACATTTTATGAAGATATCAGTCAAGTATTTTCTTGATAAAAATCAATAATTTAGAACGATTCAAAGGTAAATTTCATAGTTATTATTACGTATTCCCAAAAGGGAAGGCAGGCCAAGCCCTTGAAACCTGTATCCAATTGCCAGCATTGCCCGGAAGGCCTTTTGATCTTAGGTTTCTGGGAAACAACGAAAACCAAACGGACGTATAGCCATGTTGACGGCCCTGAAACATTTCATTCGAGAAGTCACGCTGGGAGACAGCGGCAAGCTGACCTTTGCCGAAGACGACAAGCGGCTTGCAGCCGCAGCCCTGCTGTTCCATCTCGTGGATGTGGACGGGATCGTCGAGGAATCGGAAAGCCGCAAGCTGAGGGAAGTCTTGCAGGACCATTTCAAGCTGACCGAGGAGGAAACCACCGAACTGATCAAGGTGGCCAAGCGCAAGGACAGCGAAGCGGTTGATCTTTACGGTTTCACCTCCGTGCTCAAGAAGACCATGGACGAGGAAGAGCGCCTGACCGTTGTGGAAATGATGTGGGAAATCGTCTATGCGGACGGTCATGTCCATGAATTTGAAGACAACACGATCTGGCGCGTTGCCGAGCTGCTTGGCGTATCGACGCGGGACCGCATGAGCCTGCGCCAAAAAGTGGCCCGCAATGCCCAAAAGCCGGAGGACGATGCCTGACCGGTGCGTCCGAAGTATTTATTGCACTGCAATATGGGGTCGATTTCATCGCAGGAATATTTCATATTGCTAGAATGAAATATGGTTTCCATCTCTGCGCCGCGTCCCCGCGCGTTCTGATCGTTCTTCACCAGGAGAACTCAACACCCGGCCGTGTCGGCCTGGAACTCCAAAAGCGCGGCTTCAATCTGGACATTCGCAAACCCCGGTTTGGCGACAGCCTGCCGGAAACACTGGACCAACATGCGGGTGCGGTGATTTTCGGCGGCCCCATGAGCGCCAACGATACGGACGGCTTCATTCACAAGGAAATCGACTGGATCAAGGTGCCGCTGGCCGAACAAAAACCGTTTCTCGGGATTTGCCTCGGCGCACAGATGATGGTCAGGCAGCTGGGCGGAACGGTCGGCCCCGCCCGGGACGGCGAGGTCGAGATCGGATATTACGGGCTCAAGGCAACCGCTGCCGGACGGTCGGTCACGGATTGGCCTGCAAAGGTCTACCAGTGGCACCGGGAAGGCTTCAGCCTGCCAGCTGGCACAGAGCTTCTGGCCAAGGGCACCGGCGCCTACCCCAATCAGGCGATCCGGCACGGCCCGAATGCCTATGGCATCCAGTTCCACCCGGAACTGACACATTCGATGATGGTCCGCTGGACCACCACGGGCGCGGAACGCATGAAGCTACCCGGCGCCCAGCAGCGCCGCGATCATTTTGCAGGCCGGTTTATTTACGACCCGGCGGTCAAATGCTGGCTCGACCGGTTTCTGAACCTGTGGATCGGCACCGCTCAGGCACCGGCCCATCCGGCCCGGCTGAACGCGGCCGAGTGATTTTTGCGTGACCAAGCATCCGGCGCATAGCAGCAGGCTCATTGTTCGCCCCGCTTTTGCTCAAGAAAGCGAGGTCTTGGCTCAAATCGGTCTGTCGGCATGGAAAAGAGGTATCCAACCGCTCGTGCCGGACCACGTGCGGGACCGCATATTGCGGGACAATCCGTTTCGGCCATTTATCCAGTTGTCGGGCCCGAATGTGTTGGTCGCAGAGTTCGAAGGCCAACCTGCCAGTATTGCCGCCTGCGAAGACGGCGACAATGAAATCACCGACCTTTGGGTCGATCCCGCATATGAAGGTTTGGGGATCGGATCGGCTCTGTTGACACGGCTTGAAGAGCAGATCCGAAACCGTGGCTACGATACGGCCTCGATCAGCGTCGCAAGCAAAAACGAGCGCGCCTTGGCCCTTTACCTGCACCGCGGTTTCGCCGTCGCCTGGCAAGAGCCTCGATTTGATCCAATTCTGCAGATCCGTCTGGAAAAAACCGGCCTCTCTAAAAAATTCATTGGTGGCTGATTTTCAGATCATAGCCAAGTCCGCCCCGCCCGGCACCGTGGCCTGAACGGGGCGTTTTTGTTGCCGCTGGCCTTAAGCCTTGAAAACGACCAGCAGATCCTTGGCGTCGATCTGGGCGCCCGGAGTGACCAGAACTTCCGCAATCACCCCGTCCTCCTCCGCGTGCAGGGCCGTTTCCATTTTCATGGCCTCGATCGACACCAGGACGTCGCCCTTGGACACTTGCTGACCGGGCTGGACAGCAACGGTCGAGATCACGCCCGGCATGGGCGCGCCGACATGCGCCGCATTGCCGGTTTCCGCCTTGCGCATGGACGCGGCTGCCGCAGCGCCGTGAATGCGGTCGAGCACCTTGATGTTGCGCGGCTGACCGTTGAGCAGGAAGAAAACCTTCTTTTCGCCCTTCTCGTCGGTCTCGCCGATGGCCTGGCAACGGATGACCAGCGTCTTGCCGGGTTCGAGATCAACAAAGATCTCTTCTTCCTGTTGCAAGCCGTAGAAATAAACCGGCGTCGGCAGAACCGATGTCGGGCCATATTGCTGGAGGGCCTTTTCGAAATCGGTAAAGACCTTCGGATACATCAGATAAGAGGCCAGATCCGTATCGTCGATCTCGCGGCCCGTGGCTTCAGCCGCCCGGGCGCGCTCGGCTTCCAGATCCGCATCTGCCAGAAGCGAACCGGGGCGCACCGTGATCGGTGTTTCGCCCTTAAGCGCCTTTTTCTGGATCTTTTCCGGCCAGCCGCCGGGCGATTGGCCGAGATCGCCATGCAGCATGTTCACCACGCTGTCGGGAAACGCCACATCCTTGCCCGGGTCCTCGACATCGGCAACCGTCAGCCCCTGACTGACCATCATCAGCGCCATGTCGCCGACCACCTTTGACGAGGGCGTGACCTTGACGATATCGCCGAACATCATGTTGACATCCGCATAGGTCTGGGCGACTTCGTGCCAGCGGCTTTCAAGGCCGAGCGAGCGGGCCTGTTCCTTCAGATTGGTGAACTGGCCACCGGGCATTTCGTGCAGGTAGACTTCCGATGCGCCGGAGCGCAGGTCGCTTTCAAACGCCCGGTAATTGGTCCGCACAGCCTCCCAGTAGAACGAAATCTCGCGGATCTTCCTGGCATCCAGCCCGCGTGATACCGGGCTGCCGCGCAGGGCTTCGACAATCGACCCCAGACAAGGCTGGGAGGTCAGGCCGGACACCGCATCCATCGCCGCATCGACCGCATCCACTCCGGCCTCGACCGCCGCCAGAACGGTCGCAGCCGCAATGCCCGAGGTGTCATGGGTGTGGAAATGGATCGGCAGATCTGTCTCGTCTTTCAACGCCTTGACCAGAAGGCGCGCAGCTTCCGGTTTCAGCAGTCCTGCCATGTCCTTGATACCGAGGATATGCGCGCCGGCCGCTTCCAGCTCCTTGGCGAGCCCGACATAGTATTTCAGGTCGTATTTCGGACGGGCGCTGTCCATCAGGTCGCCGGTGTAGCAAAGCGCACCCTCGCAGAGCTTGCCCGTCCACGACTGCATCCATGGAAACGCGCATGTTTTCCACCCAGTTGAGGCAATCGAATACGCGGAACAGGTCGACCCCGTTCTCGGCCGCCTGCTTGACGAAGAACCGGACGGTATTGTCGGGATAGTTGGTGTAACCGACCCCGTTCGAGCCGCGCAGCAGCATCTGCAACAGGATGTTCGGGGCCTTTTGCCGGATCAGGCGCAGCCGCTCCCAGGGGCTTTCGGTCAGGAAGCGCATGGCAACGTCAAATGTCGCCCCGCCCCAGCACTCCAGCGAGAACAGGCTTGGCAGACCGGCGGCATAGGCATCGGCCACTCCGGCGATGTCATGGGTCCGCATCCGGGTCGCCAGAAGCGACTGGTGCCCGTCGCGCATGGTCGTATCGGTGACCAGCGTGCGGCTCTCCGCCTTCATCCACTTGGCAAAGCCTTTCGGGCCGAGTTCCTCCAGCAGCTGGCGGGTGCCGTTCGCCTTGTCATCACCGTAATCCGGCACAACGGCCGGTGCGGCATCCTTTGGCGGGCGCACACGATTGCGTGTCTCGGGATGGCCGTTGACGGTCACATCCGCGATGTAGGTCAGAAGCTTGGTCGCCCGGTCCTGACGTTTGGTCTGCGCAAACAGTGCGGGTGTGTTGTCAATGAAGCGGGTTGTGTAGTTGTAGGCTTGGAAATCCGGATGGCTGATGATGTTTTCCAGAAACACCAGATTGGTGGCCACGCCGCGGATGCGGAACTCGCGCAAGGCGCGGTGCATGCGCCGGCGCGCGTCCTCGACCGTCGGGGCCCAGGCCGTCACCTTTTCCAGCAAGGGATCATAGAAACGGGTGATGATCGCGCCGGAATAGGCCGTTCCGCCATCAAGGCGGATACCGAACCCGGTCGCCCCGCGATAGGCGGTGATCCGGCCGTAATCGGGAATGAAGTTCTGCTCGGGATCCTCGGTGGTGATCCGGCACTGCAATGCATGGCCGTTGAGGCGGATGTCTTCTTGCTGCGGCACACCGCTTTCGGGAGAACCGATCCGGATACCGTCCGCGATCTGGATCTGCGCCTTGACGATGTCGATGCCGGTCACTTCCTCGGTGACGGTATGCTCGACCTGAACGCGGGGATTGACCTCGATGAAATAGATGGAGCCGGTATCGGCATCCATCAGGAACTCCACCGTGCCGGCGCCACGATAGTCGACAGCCCGGCCGATCTTCAGGCCGTATTCGCACAATTCCGCGCGCTTGGCATCATCGAGATAGGGAGCGGGGGCCCGCTCGACCACCTTCTGGTGGCGCCGCTGGATCGAGCAGTCGCGCTCGAACAGATGCACCAGACCACCCTGCCCGTCGCCCAGAATCTGAACCTCGACATGGCGGGCCCGCTGGACCAGCTTTTCCAGATAGATCTCGTCCTTGCCGAAGGCCGCCTTGGCCTCGCGCTTGGCCGCAAGCACTTCCCTTTCGAGGGTTTCTTCATCGGGAATGACGCGCATCCCCCGGCCCCCGCCGCCCCAGGAGGCTTTCAGCATCACCGGATAGCCGATCTCTGCCGCCTGACGCTTGATTTCGGCAATGTCATCGGGCAGCGGATCGGTCGCGGGCATTACCGGAACACCGGCCTCGATGGCCAGATTGCGGGCCGCAACCTTGTTGCCAAGGCGGCGCATGGTTTCCCCGCGCGGGCCGATGAAAGTGATGCCCGCCTGATCACAGGCGTCGACAAATTCAGGGCTTTCGGACAGGAGCCCGTAGCCGGGATGAATGGCATCGGCCCCCGAGGCCCTGGCAACACGAATGATTTCGTCGATCGACAGATAGGCCTCGATCGGGCCCATGCCCTTGCCGATCTGATAGGCTTCATCGGCCTTGAAGCGATGCAGGGCCAGCTTGTCCTGTTCCGCGAACACGGCCACGGTTTCAAGCCCTAGCTCATTTGCTGCCCGGAACACCCGGATCGCGATTTCCGAGCGGTTTGCGACGAGAATCTTACGTATTGCCAAACGAACTCCCCCTTGCGTTTTGCATCTGCGAATGATCGACGGTGCAAAGTTCTACTTAAGACTTAAGGAGAAGAAAAGAGGCAGGACGCGCGAATTCGTTCGTTACAGCTATAACGAAATTTAATTTCGCGAAAAAGAACGATGCGTCAGGCCACTAATCCAAGCCGGAATGCAATAGCAACCGCATGGGTTCTATTTGAAGCACCAAGCTTACGTGTTGCTTCTTTCAAATACCAGTCGGCCGTGTGACGGGAGATGCCAAGCACTTCCGCAATATCCGTACTGGTCTTGCCTGCAGCAGACCATTTCAGACATTCCGTTTCCCGCTTCGTCAACACGTTGCCTGCCTCGGACCGGTCAATCCCGTTTTGCAACAGCACAAGGAAATGCCTGTAGGCATAAAGGCCTGCGACATGCAGTGCTTTCAGGTCACCATCCGAAATGTGGGCGGTATCGCCCCCAAGGGACATGCAGCCCTCCAGGCCGTAGGGGCCGTAGAACGGAACAAAAGCGCCATCGACGGGAAAATACTTGCGGGCTTCCTCGACAATTTTCCGGCCCCGGTCGCTGATGGCAGGATTGTCCAGAGCGTCCCGGTAGAAGAACGGTATCGAAACACGGCCAGCCTTGGCGACAAGCGGATCATCAAGGATGAAAGCCTCGCGCAGGTACTTTTCCGTCCATTCGCGGCTCCAGGAATTTGCCAGAACATAAGGAGCCTTGAGCGATCCAAGTCCGGTAAACGTCGCCAGCACAAAACACTCAAAACCGAATGCCCGGACAAACTCGTCCAGTTCATCCGAAGCCTCACCCATGGTTTGAAAGTTTGAAATCGCGTCTGCGAATTCAAGCGCTTTCGCCAGCCGATCACTCGACATACGTCACACTCGTCCATGCCCCAATTGCCGCCGCCAAAGACGCCCGGACACAACCAGCACACCGGATTAGCCCACCCGGCGGCCGGTCATCATGCCTTGACGCTGCATTGCGGTTGCGTGGGCAAACGCGTCTTTAAACCCGATCAAACACGCAACAGCCACGCGGCGGACGAACCCAGTCCCAATTCGCCGTACAGCAGCGATTCGCACAACCCCTGCTCACGGAATGCAGGTATTGCCTACCTTTTGATGGGGAAAATCAACCCCTGGTTTTTAGGAAAAATCGCAAGCTTGACTCAAGTTTGAGACACTATGATCGGAAAACCGCCCATTTCCGCTCATGCAGCCGGCCGATTCAACATCTCGTAGGGGCACAACCCGCCTTATCCACATTTCGTAGAGAACGAAACCGGAATCTCGCGACGTCATCGATTCGGTCAAGTTTTGTTCTGGCATCGTTCCCATTTTCCCGAAACCGGGCACACGATTGGTCCAACTGCAAAAAGACTAGGGACAAGGCCGCACAGCCTGTGCTAGACACCACCGCAAATTGGCCGCAACGCGGTGAGAAAGAAGAGCCGACGAGCTATCCGGAACTGATGCCCCGTCCCCAAACCCTGCCGCTGCCCAAGGCAGCCCGTTCCCGAACCGTAACGGCTGTTCTAGGCCCGACCAATACGGGCAAGACGCATCTGGCGATCGAGCGCATGCTTGCGCAACCGTCCGGCCTGATCGGCCTGCCCTTGCGGCTTCTGGCACGCGAAGTCTATGGCAGGATCGTGGAGCGTGCGGGCGCCGACAGTGTGGCTCTCGTGACGGGCGAGGAAAAGATCGTCCCGGACAAACCGCGCTTCTGGGTCTCGACCGTCGAAGCCATGCCGCTCGACCTCGACACCGAGTTTGTCGCGATCGACGAAGTGCAGCTCGCCGGAAACCTGGACCGCGGCCATGTCTTTACCGACCGGATCCTCAACCTGCGCGGACGTTCGGAAACCTTGCTTCTGGGCGCGTCGACCGCACGTCCGATCCTGGAAAAGCTGCTTCCGGGCATCAACGTCATCACCCGGCCGCGCATGTCGGTGCTGACCTATGCAGGCTCCAAGAAAGTGTCGCGCCTGCCGCCGCGCTCCGCAATCGTTGCGTTTTCGTCGGAAGAAGTCTACGGCATCGCCGAATTGATCCGGCGCCAGCGTGGCGGGGCGGCCGTCGTGCTCGGATCCCTGAGCCCGCGGACCCGCAATGCGCAGGTCGACCTGTTTCAGAATGGCGATGTCGAGCATCTCGTGGCGACCGATGCCATCGGCATGGGTCTGAACCTTGATGTCGACCACATCGCCTTTGCCGGCAACCGCAAATATGACGGCTACCAGTACCGGCAATTGACGGCCGCCGAGATGGGCCAGATCGCCGGACGTGCCGGACGGCACATGCGGGACGGGACTTTCGGGGTCACCGGACGGGTGGACCCGCTCGATGACGATCTGGTCGATCAGATCGAAAGTCACCGCTTCGACGCCCTCAAAGTGCTGCAATGGCGCAACAGCGCGCTGGATTTTTCCTCTGCCAATTCCTTGCGCCGCACACTGGACATGATCCCGAACGAAGACGGATTGGCCCGCGCCCCGACAGGCGACGACGCCATGGCGCTTGAGAACCTGTTGCGCGATCCGGCGGTTTCCGGTGCGGCAAAGGGGGAAAAGGCGGTCAAACTGCTCTGGGACGTGTGTCAGGTACCGGATTATCGCAAGATAGCACCGGCCAACCACGCGGACCTGTTGAACACCATCTACATGCACCTGATTGAAGACGGCAGGATTGCGGACGACTGGTTCGTGCGTCAATTGGCCTTCGCAGACCGCACGGATGGTGATATCGACACACTGGCAAACCGGATCTCGCACATCCGGACCTGGACATTTGTCGCAAATCGCCCCGACTGGCTGGCAGACCCGGCCCATTGGCAGGGGGTGACGCGGGACATTGAAGACAAACTATCAGATGCGCTCCACGACAGGCTGACTAAACGGTTCGTGGACCGCCGAACAAGTGTATTGATGCGACGTTTGAGAGAGAACGCCATGCTGGAAGCAGAAATTACAGCGAGCGGTGATGTGCTCGTCGAGGGTCAGCACATCGGAAACCTGCTCGGCTTCCGGTTTGCCCCTGACGCACAGGCCGAAGGGACTGACACCAAGGCACTGAGGGCAGCCGCCCAAAAGGCTCTGGCCACCGAAATCGAAAGCCGTGCCGACAAGTTGTCCCGGTCGGAAAACAGCGACTTCATCCTGACCTCGGAAGCCTCGATCCGATGGCGCGGGGAAGCTGTTGCCAAGCTGGTTGCTGGCGACGACGTGCTCAGCCCGTCGGTCATCCTGCTCGCGGACGAGCAGCTGACAGGCCCCGCGCGCGACAAGGTTCAGGACCGGGTCGACCTGTGGGTCAAGGCCCATCTGGAAACCCTGCTCAAGCCCCTGTTTGACCTGAAAACAGCCGAAGGGCTTGAAGGCCTCGCACGGGGCGTTGCCTTCCAGATCGTCGAAGGCCTCGGCAATCTGGAACGTCAGGCGATTTCCGATGACATCCGCCAGCTCGATCAGGACATGCGCGCGTCCTTGCGCAAGCTCGGAGTCCGCTTCGGTGCATACACGATTTTCGTTCCGGCTCTTCTGAAGCCGGCCCCCAGCCAGTTGATTTCCCAACTCTGGGCACTGAAAAACGGCAATCTGGACATTCCGGGCCTGGCCGAGCTGCCTCAGCTCTCCGCTTCCGGCCGGACCTCCATCCCGGTCAACCCCGAGATCTTGCCGGCACTCTACAAGACCGTCGGTTTCCGGGTCTGCGGCCCACGTGCCGTCCGCGTCGACATTCTAGAGCGTCTTGCCGACCTGATCCGCCCGCTCATCGCATGGAAACCGCTTGATGCCGATGTTGCGCCACCGGAAGGCGCGACTGCAAAGGGCGGCGGTTTTACCGTCACCGTGGCGATGACATCGCTTCTGGGCTGCGCGGGCGAGGACTTTTCCGCTGTCCTGAAGTCTCTCGGCTACCGTGTCGAAACCCAGGAAATTCAACGCCCGGTCCGTCCGGCCGCTGAAGCTGCTGCGGAACCGGCGCTGACAGCCGCCGTAGGGGATGACACCGCACAGGACGGCGCATCAACCGGCGCGCCGGAAGCAGGTGAGTCTTTGGGCAGCACTGCAGACGTTGAAACGCCGTCAGGTGAAACAGCTGAACCGGTTGTTTCGGAAGACGTGGCAGCCGAAACGGCAGCCGCCACTCCGGAAGCTGCGGAGCCTGCTGCCGAAGCAGTCGAAAACGACGCTGCATCCGCCCCGGCCGAACCGGCAGACGCCGGCGAGATGGAAACTGTTACCATCGAGATCTGGCGTCCGGGCCGCCCGGATCGCAGACCGCGGGGCCAGGACGGACGCCGTGGAGATCACCGGAAAACCGGCGGACATAACAACCGTGGCGACAAGCGCGGCGCACCAGCTGGCAACAAGCCCGGCAAGGGCGGGTTCGGCAAGCCACGGGGCGACCGCAAGCCTTCCGACGCCAATCGCGGCCGTGCCAAACCGGCTCCACGCGACAAGCCGATCGACCCGGATTCACCATTTGCAGCATTGCTGGCCTTGAAGGCGGACATGGACAACAAGGGCAAGAAGTAATTTCGACGGGACAGACCCCAGTTCAGCCGACCCTGCGGATCGACAAATGGCTGTGGTACGCAAGGGTCACCAAAAGCCGGTCGCTGGCCCAAAAGCTGGCGGTCGGTGGTCAGGTGCGGCTGAACAAGGACAAGATCTCCTCGGCAAGCAAGTCCGTACGGGTTGGTGATGTCCTGACCATCACGCTTGAACGCCGTATTCTTGTCCTGAAGATCAAGGCCCTGGGCAGCCGGCGCGGCCCTTTCAGCGAGGCACAGTTGCTCTATGAGGATCTGTCTCCGCCCGCCCCGCCAAAAGAAACACCGGCTCTGCAACCTGCGCGCAGGGAGCCCGGCAGCGGGCGCCCGACCAAGAAGGACCGCCGGCAGATCGATGCGTTCAGGGACCCGGACTGAAACCCGAATCCGCCGACGCAGCCAATCGGAGCACACTGTTTTCCTGATGTGGCAAATTGGGCAGCCCGGCAATCTTGCGCAGGCCTTGCAAAAAAGCTACCCAACAGCACAAGACAGGGAATATTGCGGCCTCGGTCGACTTGCATCTTGAACATATGCTGCAAGCACTGTTGGCGGGCATGGAGAGAGGATTGAGATGACCTACGTCGTCACGGATAACTGCATCAAATGCAAGTACACCGACTGCGTTGAAGTATGCCCCGTAGACTGCTTCTACGAGGGTGAGAACATGCTTGTCATCAATCCGGATGAGTGCATTGATTGCGGCGTTTGTGAGCCCGAGTGCCCGGCCGAGGCAATCCTGCCCGATACAGAACCCGGACTTGAAAAATGGATCGAGCTCAACGCCGAATATTCCGAAAAGTGGCCGAATATTACGGAAAAGAAGGACGCCCTTCCCGAGGCCGAGGAGTTTGACGGCAAAGAGAACAAGCTTGAGCAGTATTTCTCTGAAAAGCCCGGGGGCTGAGCCGCCTCTGGCGGCTGCGATCACAGCACCATAAAAATTTCCGAATGCTTCCAACTCACTGGCAATGCTGCCCTGCAAATATTGCATGGCAGCAACGTCGGTGCTGGCTTGTTCAGCACACTTTAATTTTCCACAAGGATGTGCTATGTTCTGCGGATAGTCGTTTAACCACGCAGAAACTCCCCCTGATTGGAGGCTTCATGCAGCGCAATTCAAGGCCAATTGCCGGATTGCGAACAGGATCACACGTTTCGTATGACTGACAACGCTTCTAAAGTGGAAAACAGCGACTGACCAGCCAGACACGCGACATATCAACAAGCGTTCCTATCACGGGGCCGCAAAGCAAAAATGCGTGTTGCACGAGTACAAAAAGCCGCCAGGCGGCCAATTAGCGGTCGGATGCGACCGTGTTACTGCGCAGGAGAAGAGACGAGTATGGCAACTAACACCAAGAAGACCGCGCAGCGCCAAGGATTCAAGACGGGCGAATACATCGTCTATCCAGCACACGGCGTTGGCCAGATTACGGCCATCGAAGAACAGAAAGTTGCGGGCCATTCGCTCGAACTTCTGGTGATTGTATTTGAAAAAGACAAAATGACCTTGCGCGTACCTGTCGCCAAGATCGCTTCTGTTGGCATGCGCAAGCTTGGCGATCCGGCAGCAGTCAAGAAGGCCCTGGAAACCGTTCGTGGCCGTCCGCGCGTCAAGCGGACCATGTGGAGCCGCCGTGCCCAGGAGTATGAAGCAAAGATCAACTCCGGTGATCTGATTGCCATTTCCGAAGTGGTTCGCGACCTGTACCGGTCTGATACCCAGCCGGAGCAGTCCTATTCCGAACGCCAGCTTTACGAAGCTGCCCTGGACCGTATGGCACGGGAAATCGCTGCCGTGAACAGGTGCACGGAAACCGAAGCCGTCAAGCAGATCGAGCAAAACCTGGCCAAAGCACCCAGCCGGATAAAAGCTGCTGAAGCTGCGGCCGAAGATGCCGCTGAAGACGATCAGGAAGAAGCGGCCTAATCGTCTCCTCCGATAGCGCCAGCTTAAGCACAGACACTGACCAAGCCCGGCCATGCCGGGCTTTTTCTTTTTCGACCGGGCTTTACCTCACAAACTGTTCACGAAAAGGTGCATCAAACGTCTTCACCCGGACATTTTGAGATGATCTAGTCCCTCGGCAACAGCGTAATCTGCTCGAAACAACGTGGAGCAGGAAGGCAATGACTAACGCATTGGGCGAACGCCGTCAGATGGTCCGTGCCGCGATGAAAGCGCCTTATCTGACGCGGGAAGAAGAACACAAGCTTGCGGTGCGCTGGCGTGACAACCGGGACGAAAAAGCGCTCGAAATGCTGTCGCTGTCCCACATGCGGCTGGTGATTGCGGTCGCGTCCCGCTTTCGTAATTTCGGCCTGCCACTCGGCGACCTGATTCAGGAAGGCCATGTCGGGCTGCTTGAGGCCGCCGCCCGGTTTGAGCCCGAACGGGAAGTCAGGTTCTCCACCTATGCCACATGGTGGATCCGGGCATCAATCCAGGACTACATCCTTCGTAACTGGTCGATCGTCCGCGGCGGCACATCCTCGTCGCAAAAAGCCCTGTTTTTCAATCTGCGCCGCCTCAGGGCCAAGCTTGCCGGCACGCAGCAGACGATTTCCGATTCCGAACTTCACCAGCGCATTGCCGATGCCATTGGTGTGAAACCCAAAGACGTGGCATTGATGAATTCGCGCCTGTCCGGGCCGGACACATCCTTGAATGCCCCCGTTTCGGATACAGACGGCAGCAGCGCAGACCGTCAGGATTTTCTGGTATCGGATGACCCCCTTCCGGACGAGATCGTTACGCAGAATATCGATGCTGAACGCCGCCACGCATGGCTCACGTCAGCGCTAAAGGTTCTGACGGACCGCGAGCTTCGGATTGTCAAGGAACGGCGTCTGACAGATGATGGTGCAACACTCGAGTCCCTCGGTACGAAACTCGGCATTTCCAAGGAACGTGTGCGCCAGATCGAAAGCCGCGCCATGGAGAAGCTGAAAACCGCGCTCCTGGAAAGCCAGCCGGATCGGGGCGCCTACGCCATGTAGCCACCGCCCCACATTTCCCAGCCACTTGGCCGCCGGGCTTGACCCGGGCGGCCGTTTTTTTGGGGGGCCACGGCCGTTGAAGCCTTTCCGTCAATCCACCACCAGTTTGACCGCCGTGCCGGGCGGGATCGGCTTGTTCGGATCGAGACCGTTCAGGATCGAAAAGAACTGCAACCTCCGGGACGGCTCAACGCCGCTCATGCCGACGGCCAGCTTTTGCGGCGTGTCGCCCCGTTCGGTGAGCACCACCTTGATCCGAAGCGACCGGAGCCGCGCCCGTTCCGTAGGCGTCAATTGCCGGAAACTGTCGATGGTCTGGCGGAACTGCGCCTCGAAAGCATCATTGGGTGCCCGGCTTGCGAAAATGAACCGGTAGCCGGTGCGCCCGATCCGGATCACCGCAATCCGGAACGACCAGCCTTGCGTGATCGCAGCCCCGACCACCGCCGGCATGCCGTTGATCGTCGTGGTGCGGACACTTTGCGGCAACAGACCGTTGATCCAGCCGGCATTCATGTAATCGGTCAGGCTGTCATACCGGCTGAGATCCGCCCCGTCGAAGCGCATGGCAGTGCCGTCGCCGCTGCTCGCCAGAACCGCTTCCGGCGTATTCTCCAGAATATAGCCATTGGGAACCGTAAACCCGATCCCGAGCGCCTTGTGCAGGAACGACCGCCCCCGGACGAAGCCTTCCAGCGGATCGTCCCCGAACAGCATGCCGTTGATCCGGCTCAGGTAGCGCTCGCGGTCCCGCTCCCCGATCCCCGGGGCTCCGAACCTGCGGGCCGACTTGACAGCCAGGGTCAGACGTTCCGGTGTCGAGGGATGGGAGGACAGGAAGTCGGGAGCCGCAGAAGCCTTGTCCTGCGCGGTCTGGAATTCGGAATAAGCCGCCATGGATTTCAGGAACCGGCCAGCGGCGTAAGGATCATAACCTGCCTTGGCAAGGGTGCGCACCCCGACAGCATCGGCTTGAAGCTCCTGAACCTGGGAGAACCGTGCAAAGGACATTTTCGACGAAATAATCGCCTCCCGGGCCTTCTCGCTGTCTTGCACGACATTGGTGATGATCCGGTCGGCCAGCTCCCGCGCTTCGGCGCGCTGCTGGCGCTCGATCGCATGGTTGGCGGTCACATGCGCCATTTCATGGGCAATCACGGCCGCCAGTTCGGACGTGTCATTGGCAAGCGCAAGCAATCCGCGCGTCACATAGAGATACCCCCCCGGCAAGGCAAAGGCGTTGATTGCCGGCGAGTTGAGGATGGTGATCCGGTAGCTCTGGGCCGGATCATCGGAGGCCGCAACCAGACGGCCGACAACGCTGGCCACCGCCTTTTCCGCATTCGGATCCTTGTAGACCCCGCCATAGGTGGCAACGACACGGGGGTGTTCGCGCGCACCGATGTCGGAGGCAAGACTTGGCCGCAGGGTTCCGGGCGCAATCGTGCCGACACTGGCTCCGCCGCCTGTCAGCTGGCATCCGGACAGGCTGGTGACCAGAACGAGGACAAAGGCCCGGCGCAACTGCGCCAGCCCCATGACAGCCCCCGCCTTCCAGTGTTTCATGCCCATATGCCTTGCCCGGCGCGTCACAATGGTCTCTCTTGCGTCTGGTACACACGCAGCTGCGCCGGGTGCGTCAATTCGATATGAGGCCCATCGCGCATTTCGACGATCCCCCGGACTTCGATCAGCTGTCCGCCAAGCGCCTCCAGCGACACGCCGGAGCGCTGCAGATGGCTCTCGACAAGCGGATCGAGGGACACCTGCCATGATACCGTGAAATCGGTCTTCCAGTGCCTGCCAAAGTTCAGATACCGGGTGCTGCGCGTTTTTCCAAGGGAAACCAACCTCCCGAAAGCCAAAATATAGCTGCCTTCTGCCGCGGCCATGCTGTCCGGCCGGTTTGCCCCGTAAAGCGGCACCGGATCTTGCCACAACCCTTTGGCACTGCGTCTGGCTGTCCATTCCGCCGCCCGCAAGGCTTCCAGGCAATCATCAGAGCCGGTGTCAGGCTGAAGCAGGGCATCGCCCTCACGCAACAACGCGGCCTGCAGCAGACCGGCTCCGTCCGGTCCTGCGAAAATCCAAGCCGGACGCATTCCCCAGCGGTCGGGCGGCCCGGAGGGTGCTGCATGGAACGGTTGCATGCTTTCAAGACCTGATTGCCGGTCACCGGGCAGATGAATATCCGTCACCACATACCCCTGCCCCTCCCGATCGAAAAACCGGCCAAGCGCATCCGGCCCTTTAACGGCAATCAGTGGCGCGTCCGCACCCCGCTCAAGACAAGAGCCGGGGTCCGGTTCGGCACCGGCAGGCACCAGCCCTGCTGGCATGACACCAGCAAAAACCGCAAGGACTGCCATTTGCCGCAGGGCGGGACCATGTCGCAAGACGCAAGAGCTCATGTTCGGTACGGAACGGTAAATGAATCATTCATCTCCCGGTTAGAAACAAAATGCGGCCACCGGAAGACCATCATGGGCCTTCGGACTGCAGTCTCACAAGTCTGTATTTCCCAAGGCGCTGATGTCACTGTTGGAAAGCGGCACATCCGGCCGGTGGTCTCTCGCCAGCCTCACAAAAACATGTTATCAGCAACCTGTCTGGCCCCGTAGCTCAGCAGGATAGAGCATCAGATTAGGAATCTGAGGGTCGCGCGTTCGAATC
>NZ_SMMF01000916.1:0-56795 GCF_009711355.1 Roseibium sp. RKSG952
TGAAAGGCGTTCCGTGACCACTTCATCTCCGTCCCAAACAGATGACAATGTGCAGAATTGGCGGGTTCAGCCGCACAGACCGGCAATATGCAGAGGTCTCATTATACCATTCGCAGACCCGAAAAGCGGGTAGATCGTAAGGATCTATCCGCCATACGTTCTGTCTCTCCAGCTCAGTATTCCTGGTTCAGGGCGTCCATTGCCGGGATTTCGCGTTCCCGCCGGGCGATGTAGTCAAGGAGCGCCTCGTTTCTGGCGTCGTCGAGTTTGGGTTCCTGATACTCGCTCAAGAGCTTTTTGGCCTGGTTCAGCGCCCGTTCGGTGATCTCCACTTCACCTTCCGCTTTCCATTGCTCGATCGAGTTGTTGTCGAACATGTCGGGCATGAAGAAAGCGCGCTGAAAGTTTGCCTGAGTGTGAGGGTGGCCGAGATAGTGGCCACCGGGCCCGACATCCCGAACGGCTGCAAGGGCTTCGTCAAAATCATCCCAGCGCGGCCCTTCTGCCATCCGGTAGACCATGGCACATTGTTCGGCATCGACGATGAATTTGGCAACCGAACAATGCATGCCGGCTTCGTTCCATCCGGCTGCATGCCAAATGTAGTTTGCACCGGCATGGACCACCGCATTGAGTGTCGTGGCGCTTTCATAACCGGCCTGGGCATCAAAAGTCTTTGCGCCGCCGAGTGATCCGGATGTGCGCCAGGGAATGTTGTAGTGCCTTGCCATTTGCCCGATCAGGAAGTTCATCAGGCTGATCTCGGGCGTTCCGGCCATGGGCGCGCCGGATTTCATGGAAACCGTGGACAGATAGTGGCCGTAAATCGCCGGAGCGCCCTTGCGAATCAATTGGGTATAGGCAAGAGCACTGAGGGCTTCGGCATTCAGCTGGACAACCGCCGGAACCACGGAAGCCGGTGTATTGGCACCGCCGAGAACGAAAGGCGAGCAAAGCACCGGCTGGTTGCGGCGGCAAAAGGCGCGCATGGCGCCGAGCATCGTCTCGTCCCAGACAAGGGGGGAATTGCCGTTGCAGTTCCCGGTCGTGACCGGATGATCTTCCAGATAGTCTTCGCCAAACAGGATCGCGCACATCTCGATGACGTCTTCGGCATTCTTGGGGCTTGTCGTCATGCCCATGAAGGTCTTGTCGGAGTGCTTCATCGACGAATAGGTGATGCGCAGATGCCGGTGGCTGATCGGATGATCATACGGTTCCACGATGTGGTGGGCGCTGGAATGCAGCGCCGGCAACATGTGGCTCAGCTTGTGAAACATCGCGAGATCTGCAAGCGTCGGGTTGCGCCGCTCGTTTTCAAGATCCCGGATGAAGGGAGCGCCGGTCATGGGCACAAACATCGAGCGGTTGCCGCCCAGCGGGATGTTCTTGTCCGGATTGCGGGCATGATAGGTGAAGCTTGACGGGATGGTACTGATCAACTCACGGATTAGACCCCGGTCCAGGTAAACCCGTTCACCGTCTACTTTCGCCCCCGCCCTGGTCCAGTCTTCAAGGGCAATCGGATCGCGGAAGATAATGCCGACATCTTCGAGAATGGTCATGGACGCATCATCGATCCGCCTGATTTGATCTGCGTCCAACGGCTCGCAGAGCGGCAGCTTGCGGGTGAGGCCGGGGAGCATTTCGTGATGGGGCGCGGTGCGTATGGCCCTGCGGCCGGCGCGTCCACCGCCACGGCTGCGCGTTGCGATATTCATTGCCACCTCCAGATCTTTAGGGAATTTCCATGAATATGCGCTTGGTGATAGTGTTTGCCCTGCCGGAAAGCGAACACAACCACCATTTTCCGACATTCCCCGGGGCCAAAACGAAAATAGGCGGCAATAGCATTGCCTATAATAGCTGCAAGGTGGCCGCACAAAGCCCGAGCCGTCTGTAAATGATCAAATAATAACAGAGGCCTTTCAATAATTTATAGAAATAATGTGCTGGTGATGAATTGTTTTGCTGCGTTGCGAAATATGTTTGCTCGAGCGCAAAAAAATTTAAGATTAAATTGATTGCCAGGGGGTGGCCGTGATCCATTGGTTCGTGTTTTGCTACGAATCTGTCGCAATAGATATTTGCCGGGCGGGAAAAACAAAAGAATCTACGCTTGGAAAACTGGCTGCGATGAAGCGAAACGGGATTCCGGAAGGGGAGAACAATGTCAAAGTCAAAAGATACCGAGTTGCTTAACCGTTTGGAGAAAGCCGCGCGCTCTGGCGGGATCACGAAACGGGACTTTATCCGCTATTCAGTGATGGCGGGCGTGACGGCTGCAACGGCGACCGGCGTATGGACCACAAAGGCGAGAGCCCAACCGAAGTCTGGAGGAACGTTCCGTTGGGGACTTCACGACGGCAACACCTCCGATACGCATGATCCCGGTACTTATGTGACACGCCAGATGATCTTTCTGGCTCACACGCATCGCAGCTATCTGACGATGATCAATGGCGACGGGTCGTTGGGGCCTGATCTGGCCGTGGCATGGGAAGCCAGTCCGGATGCATCCGAATGGGCCTTCAAACTGAACGAAAACGCCTATTTTCATAGCGGGAAAAAGGTAACGGCTGACGACGTCATAGCCTCCATCAATCACCATCGCGGCGATGACACCACTTCCGCGGCCAAGTCGCTTCTGCTCGATGTCGTCGATATCAGAAAGGACGGCGACTATGCGATTGTGGTCGAACTGTCCGGCGGAAATGCCGATTTCCCCTGGCTCATGACCGACTACCATATGGCGATTTGCCCGGCGAATGAAGATGGCTCGATCAATTGGCAAACCGGGGACGGTTCGGGTCCATACAAGATAGAAAACGGTGAATTCGGCGTTCAGTTCAACCTGAGCCGTCATGACGGTTGGCATGGGGAGGGAGCTTATTTCGACAATGTCGAACTCATTGTTCTAAACGACCCGAATGCGCGTCAGACAGCTTTGATGACCGGTGACGTCGATGCTGTGTCTTTGATCGAATTGAAAACGATGGCGTTGTTGCAGCGCAATCCGAACATCAAGATTCACAATATTCCGTCAGCCGGTGCCATCACAATGCCGATGCATTGCAATCGTGCGCCTTTTGACAATGTGGATGTCCGGAATGCGTTGAAACTCGCAATTGACCGCGATGAAATCATCAACAAGATCACCTTTGGAGCTGCAACGAAAGGCAATGACTTCCACCATTCTCCGGCTCAGCCTTATTGGCCGAATGATGTTGTTCAGCGGGAATACGACCCCGATCAGGCCAAGTCCCTTTTGAAAAAGGCCGGTATGGAAGGTCTTTCGGTGAGCTTGAGTGCGGCCGACAGTGTTTACGCCGGTGCCGTTGATATGGCTGTCCTTTATGCTGAACAGGCCAAGAACGCCGGGATCAACATTCAGGTCGTGCGGGAACCGAATGACGGTTACTATTCCGATGTCTGGCTCAAGAAGCCATTCTGCCTTGTCTCCTGGGGCGCACGCCCGACGCCGGATGTGATGTATACGTTGGCCTACAAGGACGGTGCCGCTTGGAACGAGTCATTCTGGCAAAATGAACAGTTCAACCGGTTGCTGCTGGAGGCCAAGGCCGAGCTGAACGATATCCGGCGGGCCGATCTGTATCGCGAAATGGCCATTCTGGCCCGCGATGACGGCGGCACGATCATCCCGTTCTTCAACAATTTCGTCTACGCCAACAGCGCAAGGATCGGGACGCCTGAGCAACTTGCTGCGAGCTGGGAAAATGACGGAGCACGGGCCGCAAGCCGCTGGTGGTTCGAAAACTAACAATATCAAGCTGCGGTAAAACAAACCGCGCCGTTAAAAATGGCTGTCCCGGGCTCCGGGGCAGCCTTGGGGATCATAACCGGGCACCGGGCGAGGCAAATACATGCAAGTGGAGCGGCGGAAAAAAATGCGCCTACAGCATGTCTAAAAGGGCCGGGCGTCCAAGTTCTGGAGGAATATATGGGGGACATCCTTAAGCTGGTCCTGAAGAGACTGGGCTTGGGTGTGATCACGCTTCTCGTGGTTTCAATCCTGATCTTTTTTGCTGTCGAATTGCTTCCCGGTGATATTGCCGAAGCGGTTTTGGGCCAGGGGGCGACACCGGAAACGGTTGCGGCTCTCAGGGAAAAACTGGGCCTCGATCAACCGGCAATCTGGCGGTATTTCCAGTGGCTTGGCGGTGCATTGACCGGCGATTTCGGAGTGTCCCTTGTCTCGGGTGAAAGGGTGAGCGCAGCCATCAATGACCGGTTTGTCAATACCCTGTTTCTGGCAGCATATGCTGCGGTGATCGCGGTTCCGGTCTCCATCATCCTCGGTGTTATTGTTGCATTGCTGCGAAACACGCTGTTTGACCGGGTCGCCAACGTTTTGACACTGACGTCCATTTCGTCGCCGGAATTTTTCCTCGGCTATATCCTGATCCTTTATCTGGCGGTCAAATCAAACTACTTCCCGGCGATCGCGAGCCTGAGTGCTGACATGAGTTTCGGCGAATTGTTGCACCGGACCTTCCTCCCGGCCCTGACTCTGGTGCTCGTGGTCACTGCCCACATGATGCGGATGACGCGGGCCGCAATCATCAATCTTCTGGCGTCGCCCTACATTGAAATGGCCCGGCTGAAAGGCGTGCCACCCTGGAAAATCATCGTCAGGCATGCACTTCCGAATGCATGGGCTCCGATCATTAACGTTGTTGCCCTGAACCTTGCTTATCTCGTCACAGGGGTGGTGCTGGTCGAGGTTGTGTTTGTTTATCCGGGAATTGGCCAGCTTCTTGTCGATGCCGTTGCAAAGCGGGATTTCCCGATCGTTCAGGCAGGATGTCTCATTTTTGCTGCGACCTTTATTCTGCTCAATCTGGCGGCTGATGTCGGGGCGATCCTGACCAATCCGCGTTTACGGCATCCGAAGTGAGGGCAGCGACATGAGCACTTTCGTAATAGGTTACTATGCGCTGCTGATCGGGGCGTCCTGTCTGGCAGCTTACTACAAGAAACGCAGCATATTTCTGGTCATCTTCTCCCTGACATTGATTTCGTTTGTCATGGGGATCATTGGCGGAACATCGGCCCTGCGGTTCATCACCATTGCGGCCGGGTTGCTTGCCCTGGCTGCCGGCATTTCGTTTGCTTTCCGTGAATTCCTGATCATCATCACGCCAACCGGTGTGGCCAAGGAGCTTAGAACCGCACCATTGACCGCTGCGTTTGGGTTGTTCGTGATCTTTACCTACGCAATCGCCGGTATCTTTGCCCCCATTATTGCACCGTTTGGCGAGGCACAGGTTGTATCGTCGGCGTTTGCGCCGCCGGACGACACGATGCTGCTGGGGGCCGATCAGCTCGGGCGCGACATGTTCAGCCGGATTATCTACGGTGCGCGCAACTCGGTAGGGCTTGCGCTTGTTGCCACAGCTCTGGCCTTCTTTGTTGGCGCTTTTTTCGGCTTGCTGGCAGCGACCAAAGGCGGATGGTTTGATCAGTTCCTCGGCCGCGTCGCCGATGTGATCATGTCAATTCCCTCGCTGATCTTCGCCTTGTTGATGCTTAGTATTTTTGGAACGAATCTGGCGGTGATCGTCGTCGTGGTGGCGGTCATTTATTCGCCGCGTGTGTTCCGTCTGACCCGTGCCGTGGCCGGAAACGTCGTGGTGATGGATTACATCGAGGCGGCAAAACTGCGGGGCGAGGGTACTTGGTATCTCATTCGCCGTGAAATCCTTCCGAACTCGACAGCTCCCCTCATTGCAGAGTTCGGTCTGGAGTTCTGCTTTGTCTTCCTGTTGATCGCTGGTCTGTCTTTCCTGGGGCTTGGTATTCAGCCACCGACTGCCGACTGGGGGTCGATGGTGCGCGAAAACGCGACGCTTATCTCATTTGGCGAGCTGACCCCGCTCATTCCTGCCGCCGCCATCGCGTTGTTGACGGTCTCGGTGAATTTTGTCGTCGACTGGATGTTGTTCCGGTCCTCCGGTCTGAAGGAGGTGTGATCATGGTTCCCAAAAAAGATATTCTGCTCCAGATCAAGGATCTGCGCATCGAAGGCTACTCCGATGAACAGTGGGTGGAAATTGTCCATGGCGTCGGCCTGACCTTGCACAAGGGAGAGGTTCTTGGCTTGATTGGCGAGTCTGGGGCGGGCAAGTCGACCATTGGTTTGGCCTCCATGGGCTTTGCCCGGGACGGCTGCCGGATATCCGGCGGCTCGATCGAGTTCGATGGCATGGAATTGACAACCACCCCGGAATCGGACCTTCGCGCCTTGCGCGGATCCCGGATCGCCTATGTGGCCCAGTCTGCGGCGGCATCCTTCAATCCGGCCCACCGCATTATCGACCAGCACACGGAAGCCCCGATCCAGTACCGGATTCAGAAGCGGGTCGAGGCGCAGGAAGATGCGATGGAGCTCTACCAACGCCTGCGCCTTCCCAATCCGAACGAGATCGGGTTTCGTTATCCGCATCAGGTCTCCGGTGGCCAGCTGCAGCGGGCCATGACCGCCATGGCCATGGCATGCCGTCCGGATCTCATCATTTTCGACGAGCCGACAACAGCGCTGGATGTGACGACCCAGATCGAAGTGCTCGCCGCCATTCGCGACATCGTCGATCAGTTCAACACGGCAGCGATCTATATCACTCACGATCTCGCGGTGGTCGCCCAGATGGCGGATACCATCAAGGTACTACTCAAGGGAGAGGAAGTCGAGGAGGCCCCAACGGAACAGATGCTGGACAGGCCGAAGGAAGACTATACCAAGAGCCTCTGGGCAGTCCGCAGTTTCAAGCGCCCTCAAAAACACCGGCCGTCCGGCGCAGATGCCGTGCCCATCATATCCGTCCAGAATGTCGATGCCGCCTATGGCAAGACCCGGGTTCTGGAAGATGTGTCATTCGACGTGTATCCGGGCATGACGGTTGCCGTGGTCGGAGAATCCGGGTCGGGCAAATCAACGACCGCCCGATGCATCACGGGCCTTTTGCCCCCGACAAAAGGGCAAATCCTGTTCAATGGCGAGCCGCTTCCGCCGCGCTATCAGGATCGGAGCAAGGAGCAGCTGCGGCAGGCGCAAATGATTTACCAGATGGCCGATACCGCCTTGAATCCCAAGATCAGGATCAGCGAGATCATTGGCCGTCCGGCAAGATTTTATAGCGGGTTGCATGGCGCCGCGCTCAAGAACCGTGTCGATGAACTGCTGGATCTGATCGAACTGGATCCGGCCCGGTTCTACAACCGCTATCCGCCCGAGTTGTCGGGAGGCCAGAAGCAGCGTGTCGGGATTGCGCGCGCACTGGCGGCAAATCCGTCCTTCATCATTTGCGACGAGGTGACCAGCGCACTTGATCAGCTGGTGGCCGAAGGAATCCTGAAGTTGCTGGACCGTCTCCAGGAAGAGTTTAATCTGGCTTACATGTTCATCACACATGATCTTGCGACCGTCCGCTCGATCGCGGATGAGGTGGTGGTCATGCAAAAGGGGCGGGTGGTCGAGCAGGGCCCGAAAGACGTGATGTTCACCCCGCCTCATCACGCCTATACGGATCTTTTGCTGTCGTCCGTTCCGGAAATGGACCCGAACTGGCTGACGACCTTGCTGGAGGAGCGGGGAACGGATGCAATCGGGGAAGCGGCCAAACTGTAAGCCGTAAGAACCGGATCTTTGAGAATGCAAAATGCCCCGGCAAGGTCTTGCCGGGGCATGGAGAAATTCCATCAAGGCCTGCTGCTTTTTCAGCCAACCATGAGATATCCGGTCAACGCCATGATCCCGACGATCAGGGCATACACACCGACGAGCGCGGGCCAGCTCGCGCTATGCTCCCGGTATTCGCGAATGAGATCATCCCGTGTCATTTGCCGTCCATGTCCACGTAATTTGCAGATACAAAGTAATTGCCGCGTAGGTAGCGAACACCGCTCGGGTTTTCAACAGGGGCCGCGCAAAAAAGATTGGTCCAGTCCCGCTGATCCGTGTGGAGCTGGTTTGGATAGGTTTGCTTCGTTCCAAGGATTGGCAAGAGAGTGAAAAGCGCAGAGCGGATCACTTTCATGGCTAACGCAAAGCAGGCCGGCAGGTGACGATTTCTTTTTAGAGGCGCGGCGAAGTGTCATTGGATGCTTGACCCGTCAGGTTCGCCAATCCCGTCAGTGCATCTGCTGTAATTAGTATTAATTAGCGATGATAAAATATTTCTCTTTCTTCTTCGTCGGTCAAAAAGTGCTGAATGGGCCTGTTGGACAGAATTATGTTCGAATTTTGCTTCTTTTTGATTTCAGGATTTAGGAAATTCGTGATCTGAGAATGAATTTTCGGAAGATTGAAAATTATTAATTTAATTTGGTTGTTTAATTATCTGTTTCAGTGCCCAACTATCTAAAGTTTGTGACTTCGGAAAACTTTTCAGTGCGCTTGCTTCAAATAATTACGCTGCGTAATCTTTTCCGACTGATTTGCTTGGAGACAATTATCATGAAGGGAATTAGAGGCACATTTTTGGATTTTCTGGCCGATCCTTATTACACGGATGAGACGGAGGCCATCCGATATCTCCGCGATGGATTGCTGGTCATTGATGGTGAAAAGATCAAGGATTTCGGGCCCTGGGAACAGTTGAGCCAACGGTATCCCGATCTGGAGGTCACCACTTACAAGGACCGATTGATTCTGCCCGGTCTGATCGACACCCACATCCACTACCCGCAGACGGAGATGGTGGCAGCCTATGGGGAACAGTTGCTGGAGTGGCTGGAAAAATACATCTTTCCGACCGAGCTCCAGTTCCGGGACAAGCTGCATGCGCGCAAAATCGCTGACGTGTTTCTGGATCTGCTTCTGGCCAATGGAACCACGACCGCGCAGGTTTTTACCACAACGTTCGCCCAATCCGTCGATGCGTTTTTTGAGGCCTGTACCGAGCGCAACATCTGCATGATCGCCGGGTTGACCGGCATGGATCGTCCAGGCCTGGCGCCTGAAGAGTATCTTGACACTGCGGAAACCTTTTATGTGAACAGCAAGGATCTGATCGAGCGCTGGCACAACAAGGGCCGAAACAAATACGCGATTTCACCAAGGTTTGCCCTTGGCAGCACGCAGGAGCAGCTTGATTGCTGCGGCAAGTTGAAAGGCGAGTATCCGGATACATGGGTCAACACCCACATGTCGGAAAACAGAAAGGAAATTGCCCAGGTCGCGGAGGTGTTTCCGGATGCCAAGGATTATCTCAATGTCTATGAACGGGCGGGTATCGTCGGGCCGAAATTCACTGCCGGACATTCAATCCATCTGGACAATGATTGCTGGCACCGGATGGCGCAATCGGACGCGTCGGTTTCCTTTTGTCCTGCCTCAAACCTGTTTCTCGGCAGCGGTCTTTTCTTGATCGAAAAAGCTAAGTCGGTGGAAACGCCTGTACGCACGGGTCTCGGGACCGACATGGGTGCAGGTGACACATTCTCGATCTTCCGTGTCTTGAACAGTGCCTACAAGGTTTCGGCCTTGCAGAACCAGAAAATGGGCGTTTTCAAGGGGCTTTATCTTGCGACACTCGGCGGGGCAAAGTCCCTTCATCTCGATCACGAAATCGGAAGTTTCGATCCGGGCAAATTTGCGGATTTTATCGTAACCAATCCGAAAGTGACGTCTGTTCTTGCGATGCGGGCGGCCCGGGCGGCAATCGATCCCGGGAGCTCGGAGGAGGAACAGGCCCGGGAGCGATTGGCGCATGAAGCCTTCGGGATGATGATCCTGGGTGACGAGCGTCCTGTCGAGGCCACCTATATCAGCGGCCAATTGCTTTACAAAAAAACTTCAAACTTGATCGGATAAGAAACAATGTCTGACTACGGAAGACGGGCAACCGTTGTGTTGTCCAGGGATGTGCCAGACGATCGGGATCTTGATTACCGGAACTGGCATCAAAACATCGTTCACATTGCCTCCGACAACGGAGGGCTTTTGGAAGCCAATCTCTATGAACCAATTACCGGCGTTCAGAAGGAGTGGATTCAGGTTTTCATTTTTGAAACCGAGGAAAATCTCCGGAAATTTATCGAAAATACAGACTACCAACAGCTTCTAAAGGACTCTGAAAAAGAATTCGGTACTGCCGCAAGCCAGCAGGTGATGATCAATCGGAAAGAAAGCAGTGTTCCGGTTACGGTTGTGGTGTCGCAAAAGGTGAAGGCGCAGCATGCCAGGGACTATCAGAAATGGCAGCTCGAGATCGACAAGGTCGCACGCACCTATCCCGGCTTCATGGGCACAGAGATGATCAAACCCATCAAGGGTATTCAGAAAGAGTGGGTCGTCGTGTTCCGCTTTGACAGCCCCGAGCATCTCGAAAACTGGTTTTCGTCTGACGACCACAAGCGTCTGATCAAGAAGGCTGAACCCTTTTTTGACAAGGTGAATTACAAGCGGATTGGTCGGGGTTTCGAGGACTGGTTCAATCACACCTACGGAGAGCAGGCAGCGGAGACATCACCGCCGCAATGGAAGATGGCGATGATCATCCTGTTGGTGCTCTATCCCTTGGTGATGATTATATCCGACTGGATTCTGCCATTCATCAAGGCCCTGCCGTTCGCCCATCAGATGTTCGTGTCGAACGTTATCAGCGTTGCGGTACTGACATGGTTCGTCATGCCGGCGATCACCTGGGCATTCGAATTCTGGCTGCGGGTGACGCCTCCGGTCAGCAGGAGGACGACATGGTTGGGAACGATCCTGATCCTCGTCCTTTATGTTCTCTCGGTGATTGTCTTTTCCATCATACCGACGCCTTGGTAGCCTGTTCAGGACTTGCTTGTCAGGAAATGGCATTTGTGCAGCGGCGGAGCGTGGCCGCTGCATAAATTTGAGTTCTGGAATTCCGCGTTGTGGCGGAAGGAGAAAAAGGCGCATGTGAGCCTTTCAGTTGCAGGTTTTCGCTGCAGTGGACTGAACGCCGCTGGCTCTTGGCAGCAATATGTCCTCAAATGCCTACAACTCGGATTGAAAATTCCTATTTGCAAGTGAAAATCAATTGCAAAAGCTGTTGTGTGCGGCTGTCCGGAGGGTGCGACGTGCAAAACATGACCCACAGGACCCAAGACGGCATCCGGGCTGTTCTTGCAGGTGAACGCAGAAGCTTGCGGGCAAGGCTCGTCTTCGCCGGGCCGGCGATCGTTGCCTCGATCGCCTACATGGATCCCGGCAACTATGCCACGAACATTCAAGCGGGCGCTGGCTACGGCTATCAGCTCCTGTGGGTGGTGTTGTTGGCAAATCTTATTGCGATGCTGTTTCAGGCGCTTTCCGCGCGGCTTGGGATCGTAACGGGCAAGAACCTGGCGGAGTTGTCGCGGGACAACTTCCCGAAATGGGTCGTCTGGGTCATGTGGGCAGTCAGCGAAGTGGCGGCCATGGCCACTGACCTTGCCGAGTTTCTGGGCGGAGCCATCGGGCTTGCACTCCTGCTGGATCTTCCCCTGATCGTTGGCATGGGGATCACGGCAATCATCACCTATGCAATCCTTGTGTTCGAGCGGCAGGGGTTCCGGCCGATCGAGCTTATCATCGGCGCGTTCGTGGGCATCATCGGGTTGTGTTATCTCGCAGAGATCCTGATTGCCCCGATAGACTGGAAGGCGGCAGGACTTGGTCTTGTTCAGCCCGTGATCGCAGACAACACGGCCCTTCTGATTTCAGTGGGGATTATCGGGGCCACGGTCATGCCACATGCGATCTACCTGCATTCCGGGTTGACCCAGTCCCGGGCTGTATTGCGTCACGATGACGACCGGAGGCGGGTGCTGCGTTTTTCCAACATCGAGGTCATCGTGGCGCTGACCGTGGCCGGTCTGATCAACATGGCCATGGTGATGATGGCCGCCAGCGCCTTTCATCAGGGGTATTCTCAGGTCGCCGAAATCGAGACCGCCTATCATACACTGACGCCTCTGCTCGGCGCGGCCGCGGCCGGCCTGTTTCTGGCTTCGTTGATTGCATCGGGTGTTTCGAGCTCGGTTGTCGGAACCATGGCCGGACAGATGATCATGCAGGGGTTCTTGCATTTCCGCGTTCCGATCTGGGTAAGGCGTCTCGTGACCATGGTGCCGGCCTTCGTTGTGGTTGCGATGGGGTACAATGCCACGGAAGCTTTGGTCATCAGCCAGGTCATTCTGTCCATCGCCTTGCCGGTGCCAATGATTGCGCTGATTGTCTTTATCTCGCGTAAGGACATCATGGGCGAGTTCGCGATTGGGCGGCTGACAAGCGGTCTTGCAATTATCGGAGCAGCCATTGTGCTGGGATTGAACTTTGTATTGCTCGCCCAGACGTTTGGCGTCCGGATCCCGTTTTTGCAGGGTTAGATGTACGCCTACCCGCTGTGCCGCCAGAAATGATTTGGCAGAGCCTGTGTGATCATGGCAAGAGGACCGGGGTCTTCCCTCGGCCTGCTCCGAAATCCTGCCCAATTGGTGATCATGAATCAGGCGAAATTTCTCACCGGCAATTTGTTCCGGCATGTGACCGTGATGTCCCTGACATCCTCGGTTGGCCTGATGGCCGTGTTTGCAGTCGACTTTGTCGACATGATTTTCATTTCGATGTTGGGCAAGGCCGAACTGGCTGCTGCCGTCGGATATGCGGGCGCGATCCTGTTTTTCACGACCTCGTTCAACATCGGGGTGGCGATCGCAGCGGGAGCCTTGGTTGCACGGGCTCTGGGGTCTGGCGATCAGGAGTTGGCACGGCAGAGGGCCTCCAATGCGCTGCTCGCCGGAACCATCTTTGCGGTGCTGTTCTCGTTGGTTGTTTGGCAGTTTCTGGACCCGCTGGTCACATTGATCGGTGCCAAGGAGCCTGCTCATGAGTTCGCGGTCGATTATCTTGCCATTGTCGTTCCGACCTTGCCGTTCCTGTTGTTGGGTATGGCCGGAGGCGCGGTCCTGCGTGCACATGGCAATGCAAAATGGGCAATGTTCGCAACTGTTTTCGGCGGACTGGTCAATGCGGTGCTCGATCCGATCTTGATCTTCGGGTTCGGGCTCGAGTTGACGGGGGCCGCTCTTTCGAGCGCGGCCGCGCGCGTAGCGATCGCCGCCTCGGCGCTATATCCGATCTTCCGCTTTCATGGTGGCTTGGCTTTTCCGCGATTGCCGGATTTCATCAGGGACCTGCCGCCAATCGCGGCAATCGCCTTCCCGGCGATCCTGACGCAATTGGCAACGCCGGTCGGACAGGCCTTCGTAACCCGCTGGATGGCAGGGTTCGGCGAAGATGCGGTTGCAGGTATGGCGATTGTTGCGCGTATGACGCCAGTGGCTTTCGGGACGATTTTCGCCTTGTCGGGAGCTGTCGGGCCGATTGTCGGCCAGAATTGCGGGGCAGGGCAGTTCGACCGGGTGCGCCGCACGCTTGCCGATGCGCTTCTGTTCACCGGTCTCTTTGTGCTCGGCATGACGGCGCTGCTGTTCGTCTTGCGCCAGCCCATTGCCGATCTCTTTGAGGCCGATGGGATCGCTCTGACGCTGATCTACCTGTTTTGCGGTCCGCTTGCGCTGGCGTTTTTCTTCAATGGCGCATTGTTCGTGTCGAATGCCTGTTTCAACAATCTCGGGCGTCCGTTTTACTCAACCTGGCTGAACTGGGGGCGCCACACACTTGGTACGATCCCTTTTGTCTGGCTGGGGGCAATGCTCTACGGCGCGCCGGGCGTTCTGATTGGGCAAGCACTCGGCGGCATTCTTTTCGGTGTGGCCGCCGTTGTTCTCGCCCGTTGGACAATCCGCGATGTCGAGTTGCATGGTGGTGCCCCGAAGGGGCCCGGCATATTCCAGCGTCAGGCCCGGCAGGTTATCCTGTTCTTCGCACGCCGCTAAGTCTGGCGGGTTTTGCAGGCGTCACTGGCAATTCTTTGACTTTGGTTCTGCCCGGTTTCCGCCTGAAGCGCCGGTCTTGTCACGGCGACGGGGGCGGAGGTGGGCGCCGGACCTGAGTGGCGTCACAGTTCTGACTGCCCGGTGACGAGGCGCAGCCCTGCTCTCCGGTCACGCATCCGATGATGCCGTTCACGCCGACAGGTGCCGCGTGATAGTGATAACCGAGTTCGACAGAGCTGTGCCCGCCGCAGTCGTCTAGGTCTACGGGCGGCTGGCGATCAACATTCAAGCGTTCGTAGAGTCCGTAGCCGTCCATGGCAATCCCGACTTGCGCGGCGTGCCCGCTGGGCTGCCCGATATTTTCGACGCAACTGGTGACGAAGTGATAGTGGTATCCCTCATACGGATTGACGTGGCCGCCGCAATCGTCAAATGGCGCAATGTTATAGGCCTTCAATATCGCCTGAATCGGGGCGGGGCCTTCGAACCGAACACCGTTGAGGGAGACGCCGGCACCTGGCTGATCCCGCAAGGGAGCAGGGCTTTCGGCTTTGACGGGATTGAGCGGGATGAAGAACGTTTTTAGCGGTGAGGTGACGGTCTGGTCCGTCTCGCACTGGGCGCAGTAGTAATAGTATTCTGCCCAGACATCCGGCCGCGCGGCACCGAAGCATGCGTCGAAGGACTTCGTGACAAGTACGTCACCAGTCTGCGGATCGTACATCCTCCAGTTCGGGTCGTCGTAGAAGGTGGCCAGGTTCTTGATGAAAGCGCCGTCTGCGCTGTAGACCTTGCCGTCCTTGATCCAGATGCCCGCGTCCTCGGATCCGCTGTCGACCGTTTCGGGGCACCAGGGACCAGGCTCATAGCTCGGGGATTGCTTGAGCACCAGTTTAACGCATTGGGTCCTGGTGCCACCGGACAGGGTGCATTCCACCTCTTCCGTGTCCTGCATGATGGCATCCGGGCTCACATGAGCGAGGAACGACTGAAGCGCTGGTGACGCATTGGGCGGTATGGTCAAGGGGCCGAAATCATGGGCCTCGACGGGCTCGAAGCCTGCAATGATGCCTGCTAAGAGTGCGAGACCGGCGAAACGCTTCACAAACCTGCTCATCAGCTCCTCCCAAAACCGAGGTTCAACCGGATCGGTGAAGAGTTTAAGTGAACACGATCACAGGTGATTATGAAACGGATTTTGTGACCAGTGAATGCATTTTGCGTGTTTGGCAGAAGAATACGGGGTCAAAAAGCGCTGGGTCGGTCACGACCCTTGTGTGTCTCGCTTTTAGTATCGGCATTTTGAGCAAGGAAGTGTGCAGATGTACCCTGGATCATCAACCGGCGTCAGGGACGTTCCGGGTCACAGGCAGCATATTGTTTCCTGGGCGAGGATCTCGCGCACCGTGACCCGGGAAGTCCCCAAACTCAGGCAGATGTCTTTGATGCCTGCCCTGCCACATATGTCTCGACAACCGACCGGTCGTCGCCAAGGGTTTGCAGGACAAAGAGTTCTTCGGACAGGGTTTCGACCGTCTCCATCCGCAAGGCCATCGCGGGTGTGGCCTTTGCATTGAGTACCACGATGTCCGCATCCGTACCGGCGTCAAGAGTTCCGATCCTGTCTGACAGGGACAGTGCCTGGGCGTTGCCGAGCGTGGCCCAGAAAAACGCGGTCAGGGGATGCAGGCGCTGGCGTTGCAGCTGCAGGATCTTGTAGCCTTCATCAAGGGTTCTGAGCATGGAATAGCTGGTGCCGCCGCCCACATCGGTCGCGACCGCCGTGCGGATACCTGCATTCTCAACTTCCGCCTTGTCGAACAGTCCGCTGCCGAGAAACAGGTTGGATGTCGGGCAGAACACCGCCACCGAACCGGTTTCGGACATGATTTCCCGTTCATGGGCGCTCAGGTGAATGCAGTGGCCAAAGAGACTTTTGGGGCCGAGCAGCCCGTATTTGTCATAGACGCCGAGATAATGGTCCTCTTCCGGATAAAGCTCCCGGGTGAAGGCAATTTCGTTATGGTTTTCCGAAAGGTGGGTCTGCAGGTGACAATCCGGATGTTCACGCAAGAGCGTACCTGCAGCTTCGAGCTGCTCAGGCGTCGAGGTAATGGCAAAGCGCGGAGTGATCACGTAGTGCGCGCGGCCCCTGCCGTGCCACTTTGAAATCAATGACTTGCTGTCGTCGTAGCCGCTCTGGGCTGTGTCGCAAAGCGCATCGGGCGCGTTGCGGTCCATCATGGTCTTGCCGCCGAGCATCAGCATGCCGCGCTGTTCCGCCTCTTCGAAATAGGCATCGACGGAGTTCGGATGGCTTGAGCAATAGGCGACCGCACTGGTGGTGCCGTTGGCAATCAGGGCGTCATAGAAGCCGTTTGCAATCCTCTTGCCATGCGCCTTGTCTGCGAAACGGATTTCAGCCGGGAAGGTGTAGTCGTTCAGCCAGTCCAGCAGCTGGTCGGCCCAGGAGGCAATCACTTGCGCTTGCGGGAAGTGAAGGTGGGTGTCGATGAAACCGGCGCAGATCAGATGGGGACGGTGATCGGTGACGGGTGTTTCGGAAGGGGCCTTTTTCACGACCTCGTCAAAACTGCCCGAGGCAAGGATTTTGCCATCTGCGATCAGAACCGCGCCATCTTCCTCATAGGTGAATGCGTGGCGATCTTCCGGGGATTTGGGCTCGGACCGGAAGGACAGGATGCGTCCACGCAGGATTTTTGTCTTTATTGTCGTCATGGTGTCCCCGGATGTCTTGTTCAGTTCTGGTCAGGCAAACCTTTGCCTTCTAGTCCGAACAAAAAGGGGAGGCAATCCATTGACTAGCCTGCAGGACGCTGCGCTGGGGATAGTGTTTCCACCTCGATGGTGGCATGGCCGACGCCATATTGATCTGCCAATCGTTGCCGGATCAACTTGACGGTCATTTTCGGGCAGGCTCCGTCCGCAATCGTGGCATGCAGGGTCGCGTTGACCTTGCCTTCCGCCAGTGACCACAGATGAACGTGGTGGATGTAGGAAATGCCCTGAATGTTTTGAACGAGATCTTCGGCCATGTCGGAACGGTCGATTTCCTCCGGCGCGCCTTCGAGCAGAATATGGGCCGACTGGCGCAGGACCGAAATGGCGGAGCGAACAATCAACAGACTGACGAAGACCGAAAGAATCGGGTCAACCGGGAACCAGCCCGTGAAATAGATAGTCACCGCCGCAACAATTGCGCCGACTGAGCCCAGAAGATCCCCCAGAACATGCAGAACGGCCGAGCGGATGTTCAGCGAGCCGTCGCCGCCACGGCTTAGAACCAGAAATGCAGCGATGTTCACAAACAGCCCGAGCACGGCAATGACAAACATGGGTCCGGCCAGCACCGTTTGCGGATTGAGAAACCGTTCCACGGCTTCAATCGCAATCCATGCGGTGACAGCCAGTAGGAAGATCGCATTGGCGAATGCAATCAGAACCGGCAAACGGTCTCGGCCATAGGTCAGACGCGCATCGGCCGGTTTCTTGGATTGCTGAAAGGCCCACCATGCCAGCCCGAGCGAGCCCGCATCCGTGATCATGTGCATGGCATCGGCAATCAGCGTCAGGGAACCGGCCAGCCAGCCGCCGATCAGCTCGGCAAACATGAAACCGGTGATCAGCAGGCAGGCAATACCGACCGCGCGGGCATTCCGGTCCGTGACTTCCGGCGTATGGGAATGCGCATGGCCGCCATGATCGTGGGAGTGGTTATGGCTATGGTGGTGCCCATGCTCCGCAGAATGCTGACGATGGTTGTCGCAGGCTGAAGGATTGCAGGAAGCAGCCTCGAAGGCGCTCCCGGTTTTGGCCTGATCATAGCAGCAACCGTCCGATGCGGCTGCGCGCCCGTCTTTGATGTCAGGATCTGCCATGCCACCAATGCCTTGAGATGTGAACAATTGACCTGATCACTTGTCTGTGGGACCTGTTTAGCAGGTTTTCAATGGTCACTCACAGGGTAATACGCTTGATGGATACCAAACTTCCGCGGCAAACGGACAATGCATTTCTCGGGCGCGATCTTAAGGGCGGGTCCCACGAGCCGACCTATGCGGGGGCTTTGAGTTTCATGCGCAGGCGCTACAGCCGCGACCTGAACGGGGTCGATCTGGCCATTTGGGGCATCCCGTTCGATGCGTCCGTGTCCAACCGCCCGGGAGCGCGGTTCGGTCCGCAAGGTGTCCGCCGTGCGTCGGCGATCTTCGACGGCGATCCGCAATATCCGTTTGAATTTGACCCGTTCGAAGTCTTGTCCGCAGTCGACTACGGGGATTGTGTCTTTGACTATGGCGAAAACCCCTCCATCCCAGGGCATATTCAGCATCAGGCAACCGGCATACTGGACGCGGGGACGCATCTGTTTTCCATCGGCGGGGACCATTTCGTCACCTTTCCATTGCTGAAGGCTCATGCCGCGAAACACGGCCCCCTCGCGCTGGTGCAATTCGATGCCCATCAGGACACCTGGGATGACAAGGGCAACCGGATCGACCATGGCACGTTTGTGGGCCGGGCAGTCCGTGAAGGGCTGATTGATCCTGACCGGTCGATCCAGATCGGGATCCGGACCCATGCGCCGGAGACTTGCGGAATCGAGATGATCTACGGCTATCAGATGGATTCACTGGGCATTCAGGGCGTGATCGACAGGATCGTGGACCGGGCAGGCGCAGGGCCTGCCTATATGACCTTCGACATTGATTGCCTCGACCCGGCCTTCGCACCTGGTACCGGCACGCCGGTGGCCGGAGGCTTGTCTTCCCGGGAGGCCCTGTCGATCCTGCGCGGACTGGGGGAGGTCAATTTTGTCGGCGGAGACGTGGTCGAAGTTGCACCCGCCTATGATCATGCCGACATCACATCCATTGCCGGCGCTTCTGTTGCCCTGACCTATATCGGTCTTCTGGCCGAAAAGCGCCGGATGAGTGACTAGAGGCAGTGTTCAGGCGCTCTTGCGTTTCCGCTTTGTGTTGTCGTTATCGGCCGCGACCGCCCAGAACCTGTAGAGCGGATGGGCGGTTTCCATCTTGTTGAAGACCTTTACCATACGGTCCTGAAAGCTGATGTGGGCTGCCATCGCGATTACGAGGCCTGGCACTGCGATCACGGGGAGGGCCTCAATGCTCCCCCAGATCATGACGCCGGTGCCGATCATCCAGGTAAAGAACATCGCCAGCGCGTTTCCAGCATCGTCATTCGGGATTGGCAACTTGGCCCTGTTGAGCCAAATGCGTTCGCCATAGACTGATTTCGCCGCCCATCGCAGGTTGCCTTTTGGTCTTCCGAAGAGACGTGGCGCGAGCATCATGATCACAACGGTTGCGCAAGTCAGCAGGAACGCCGGGCCAGTGCCGAGCGCCACGTGCGACCAGATGGCGGCAGAGAGTGCAGGCAGTCCGAGGATCCGGAAATAGACCGTGGCCGGATAAACCTTCTGTTGCCAGAGCGGTCCGCGCGCCAGAAAGGGTTGGAGTCGACTTCTCTTGACCGGGCTTGCATCTGCCCTGTTTGCCGGCTTGATCCGCTGCGCTTGCATGGAAAATCGCTCGCCTCTGTTTTCTGGCAGCTTATACCGCAGTCAGTGTCAGGCAAGCAAATCGGGTTCTGCAATTGTAGGTTTTGACGATGTTCGAGGCCAATGCGTTGAAAACCTGGTTCCCGGCTGGCTGAGTGACATGAAAAAATTATTATTTCCAACCAATTAGGCAAATCAGTTGTCTAGCAAGTTTATATCAGTCCTCGTCAGTGGTCCAAAAACTGAATAAAGCGGGAAAAACCCGTTAGACAACAGGATTTTTCCGGCATCGGCTCAAGCTGCAAACAGAATTGCTTTTGGCACAAGATCTGTTTGATGTTTCGGCCTGCAGCAGAAGGCTTGTGGATCATCTGCTGCAGGCAGTCTGACGGGCCTCAGATGCGCGTCATGACATAAGAGCCCGGCGCATCTTCGAGCAGTTTTGTCCTGTAGGCTCCGGGCTTGCGTGCCTTTGCCAGCGTGTCATCCTGCTTCCGGATCCAGGCATCCCAATGGGGCCACCAAGATCCCGGATGTTCGGTCGAGTCGCGGATCCAGTCTTCCAGTTCGCCTTCGGGCTTGCCGTTGACCCAGTACTGGTACTTGTTCTTGTGTGGCGGATTGACGACGCCGGCAATGTGACCTGAACCGGACAGGACGTATTCGACTGGGCCACCGAAGAAGCTGCAGCCCAGAAACACGGACCGAGGCGGTGCGATATGATCCTCACGGGTGGCCAGATTGTAGATCGGAATGGTCACTTTCTTCAGATCCAGCCGCTCGTTGTCGATGATCATGTCACCCTTAGACAGTTTGTTGTCCAGATAGCAATTACGCAGGTAAAATGAATGGTTGGCGGCCGGCATTCGGGTGGAGTCTGAATTCCAGTAGAGAAGGTCGAACGGAAATGGATCCTTGCCCTTCATGTAGTTGTTGATGACATAGGACCAGATCAGGTCGTTCGAGCGCAGCATATTGAAGGCGGATGACATCTTGCTGCCATCCAGATAGCCGTTTTCGGCCATGCGCCGTTCCAGCAGGCTGATCTGTTCGTCGTCGACGAAGACCTTGAGGTCGCCCGCGTAGGTGAAGTCGACCTGTGTTGTGAAGAAGGTCGCTGTCTTGATCCGGTCATCGCCTTTCTGGGCCATATAGGCGAGGGTCACCGCCAGAAGGGTCCCGCCGACACAATAACCGATCGCGTTGACCTCCTGCTGACGTGTCGTGCGCTTGATCACGTCGAGGGTGTTGAGAATGCCCTCCTTCATGTAGTGCTCGAAGCTTTTTTCGGCTTGCCGCTCGTCCGGGTTGACCCAGGAGATCACAAAAACCGTGTGGCCTTGATCCACTGCCCACTTGATAAAGGATTTCTCGCGCGTCAGGTCCAGAATATAGAACTTGTTGATCCAGGGTGGCACGATCATCAAGGGGCGCTTGAGGACGTCTTCGGTCGTGGGGCTATATTGTATGACTTGGCAAACGTCGTTTTCCGCAATCACCTTGCCGGGCGTTGTTGCGAGGTTCTCGCCAAGCTGGAACTTGGACGGGTCTGTTTGCCGGATTTTCAATTCACCGCGGCCGGAGCGCAAGTCCTCGACCAGGAACTCCATACCCTTGACCAGATTCTCGCCATTGCTCTCCATGGTCAGGCGCAGAAGTTCAGGGTTGGTCAGCAGGAAATTTGACGGCGAGATCGCATTGGAAATTTGCGTCACATAGAATTCAGCCTTGTGGCGGGTGTGTTCATCCAGCCCTTCGGCCTCCAGGACCAGCTCCTCCGCCCATTTGCTGGTGATCAGGTAAAGCTGCTTGATAAAGTCGAAGAACTGGTTCTGGTTCCACTCCGGATCGGCAAACCGTTTGTCGCGCGGTTCCGGCTGGACAGTCGGCTCGCAAGGCTCGCCGAGCATCCGTTTCAGGGAGCTGTTCCACAGGTTGATGTAGCCCGACCACAAGCGTGACTGTGCCTCGAAGGCGCGCTGCGGGTCCGAGACCCAGTATTCACCGACCTGCGCAAGGGTCTTGATGACGCCGGACAATTCGTCGGCGCCGCTGTCCTTGATCTTGCCCTGTTCGCGCGGCTCGATGTAGGCCGCCATGGCCTTGCCAGCTTGTTCAAGTGTCTTCGCCAGATTTTGCGCGAAGGCTTCGGGGTTATTGATAATGTATTGCAACATTGGATGCTGGCGATCGTCAGCCATCTCAGCAGATTCCCTCCGACATTTTGAACTGCGCTTGCGGCAGGCTGCCCGGTATACGCAGTGTTTGCGCAATCCCGGTCAGTGACGCGGTTAACTCCCGGCAATATCAGCAATTTATGACACAACTTCTGCCGTTGCGTCGAATGCGAAAAAACGCCTACACTTCTTTCGTTCGGTTGCAATTTGGATTGGCGGCAGAGCGCGACGGCAATGACACCTCTTTCAATCGGGAATTGCTCATTGAGAATCATCCTTTTAATTAACTTGTGTTTTATAACAGGTATTATCTCAGGTTGCGCGTCTGATCCAGCAACTTCTGTCGCTGATGTGTTTCGCAGGTCATCCTCTCAGGAGCGGCACAAGACCGAAAACATTCCGGTGGCCGAAACAACGGAAAAACCGCTTGGGTTGCTCGATGAAAGTCAGCAACAGGCGACGATAGACTATCTTCGGTCATTGTCTCAGGCGTCGGGTGCGCAATAGTGGCTGCTAAAAAAGGCTGCGATGCGCGTGCGATCGGGGGTCGTTGGCTTTCTGGCTTTCTGGCTTTACGTTGTAATTTTTCCGAATGCAGGTGTTTGAAGCCCGCTGAGCGTACGTGCCTCCCGATGGAGGGCTATGCGCAAGTTTAAATCGGTTCGTATTCATCCTCTGCAAATTTAGGTGGCTAGGCGCGGAAAGCGGGTGCGTATCGTTGAAGAGGCTGTTAAAAGGGCGCCGCGTGTGTGCTCCCATGATCACATGTGGGGTGCGCTTACTTGATATGAATTCTTGAGATTGCAAGGACCCGCGTCATGGAGCAATTCCATAAAACCCGGCGGCTTCCGCCCTACGTCTTCGAACAGGTCAATCGACTGAAGGCAAAGGCGCGAGCGGCGGGCGCGGACATCATTGATCTCGGAATGGGGAACCCGGATCTGGCAACCCCGCAGCATATCGTCGACAAGCTGACAGAAGTCGTTCAGGATCCGAGAACGCACCGGTATTCCGCGTCCAAGGGCATTCAAGGGCTGCGAAAGGCGCAGGCTGCCTATTATGACAGGCGGTTCGGTGTGAAACTCAATCCGGATACCCAGGTTGTGGCCACGCTTGGCTCCAAGGAAGGCTTCGCCAATATGGCGCAGGCAATCACGGCGCCCGGGGATGTGATTCTCAGTCCGAATCCGAGCTATCCGATCCATGCGTTCGGATTCCTGATGGCGGGCGCTTCAATCCGCTCGATTCCTGCCGAGCCCGGGCCCGAGTTTTTCCATGCGCTTGAACGCGCGGTGATTCATTCGGTTCCGAAGCCGATTGCTATCATTCTGTGCTACCCGTCTAATCCGACCGCCTATTGCGCGGATCTGGAATTTTACCGTGACGTTGTGGCTTTCGCGCGCAAGCATGAGATCTTCATCCTGTCCGATCTGGCTTATTCCGAAATCTATTTTGGCGATACGCCTCCGCCGTCCGTCCTGCAGGTTCCCGGCGCGATGGATGTAACGGCAGAGTTTACCTCGCTGTCGAAGACATTCTCGATGCCAGGGTGGCGCATGGGCTTTGCGGTTGGCAACGAGCGTCTGATTTCGGCTCTCGCCCGGGTGAAGTCCTATCTGGATTATGGGGCCTTCACGCCGATTCAGGTGGCGGCCACGGCCGCTCTCAATGGTCCGCAGGACTGCATCGAGGAAACCCGCGCCCACTACAAGAGACGGCGCGATGTTGTGGTTGATTCCTTTGGCCGGGCCGGCTGGACCGTGCCAGCTCCGGAAGCCAGCATGTTCTGCTGGGTGCCGATCCCGGAAAAGTTCAAGCCGTTGGGCAGTCTGGAGTTTTCCAAGCTTCTGCTTGAAAAGGCAGAAGTGGCTGTTGCACCCGGAATCGGTTTTGGCGAGCACGGTGACGACTATGTCCGCATCGGTCTTGTTGAAAATGAGCAGCGCTTGCGCCAGGCCGCAAGGAATGTCCGCCGGTTCCTTGAAAGTGCAGATAAAACATTGCACAACGTGGTCCCGATTGGGGCCTCCGGATAAGAACCGCCAAAGACAAGAGACTGGATCTTCGAACACATGAGTGATGCGTTGAGAGTAGGGGTCGCGGGCCTCGGGACGGTCGGGTCGTCCGTGGTGCGCCTTCTCACCAAGCATGGCGCAAGGATTGCCCGTAACAGCGGCCGGGATGTTGTGGTGAGCGCAGTCAGCGCCAGAGACCGCAACCGGAATCGTGGGGTCGATCTGTCGGCTTACACTTGGTTTGATGATCCGGTCGACATGGCGCAAACCGCCGAGATCGACATTTTCGTGGAACTGGTTGGCGGCGACAATGGTGCAGCGGAAGAAAGCGTGCGGGCCGCATTGAAGCGCGGCATTCACGTGGTGACCGCCAACAAGGCGCTTTTGGCGAAACACGGCGTGGCGCTTGCTGGTCTTGCGGAACAAAATGATGCCTGCCTCAACTATGAAGCGGCCGTGGCCGGTGGCATTCCGATCGTCAAGACGCTCCGCGAGTCACTGGCTTCCAATGAAGTCAGCCGCGTCTATGGTATTTTGAACGGAACCTGCAACTACATCCTGACGCGGATGGAGACAGACGGCATCGGCTTCGAGGAGTGTCTCGCGGATGCGCAGCGGCTTGGTTATGCGGAAGCCGATCCGACCTTTGATATTGAAGGCAATGATACCGCCCACAAGCTTGCCATTCTGACCAGCCTGGCTTTCGGGACAAAAATCTCGAGCGATTCAATCTATCTCGAAGGCATCACGTCGATTACGACAGCAGACATTCAGGCGGCCGACGAACTCGGCTACCGGATCAAGCTCTTGGGCGTCGCGCAGCGTACCGAAACCGGAATCGAGCAACGGGTTCACCCCACGATGGTTCCAAAAACCTCGGCAATCGCGCAGGTGGATGGCGTTTTGAACGCGGTTGCGGTCGACGGCGATTTTGTGGGTGAAATCGTGCTGGTCGGACCAGGCGCCGGCGGCGATGCCACGGCTTCATCGGTTGTGGCCGATATTGCGGATATTGCCAGGGGCCATGCCGTGCCGGTGCTCGGTATGCCGTCCCATGATCTGGAAGACTATACCCGTGCAAGGATGCGCCTGCACGAGGGAGGGTATTACATGCGCCTGTCGGTCCTTGACCGTCCGGGCGCCTTTGCCGAAATCGCGATGACAATGGCGGATGAAGGCATCTCGCTTGAGTCGATTGTACAGCGGCGGGGTGCGGCGACACCTGGCGGTCCGGGAACCGGCGAGGAACAGACACCTCAACCTGTCATCCTGATTACCTATGAAACTACGGAGGTTGCCGTCAACAGGGCCTTGGAGACGATCATCTCGAAAGGCGTCGTTTCGGGACGTCCGCAACTGATCCGTATTGAGAAGCTTAAGTAATTGAACTGGGGGCGGCCGCATTTCTTGCGGGCAGCCGGGAGAAACTGGAGAATTTGATGTCGAACACGGATGTAGCCGCCTCCAGCGGTCTTGATCGGATTCTGACGCTTGAACTTGCACGCGTCAGCGAACGGGCTGCGGTGTCCGCAGCGCGTTTGCGGGGCCGCGGTGATGAAATGGCGGCAGATCAGGCTGCTGTGGATGCGATGCGCCGTGAGCTGAACCGCCTTCCGATCGACGGAACGGTCGTGATCGGCGAAGGCGAGCGTGACGAGGCGCCGATGCTCTATATCGGCGAAAACGTTGGCACCAAGCAGGGGCCCAAGGTCGATATTGCCCTTGATCCTCTGGAAGGCACCACGATCTGCGCCAAGAACCTGCCGAACTCCCTTGCCGTCATTGCGCTTGCGCCGGAAGGGGATCTTCTGAATGCTCCCGACAGCTACATGGACAAGATTGCCATTGGCCCGGGCTATCCGGCGGGATTGATTGATCTCGACGCGCCGATCGCTGACAACCTGGCAGCCGTTGCCAAGGAAAAGGGCGTGCCGATCAATGAAGTCACGGCCTGCGTTCTGGACCGTCCGCGCCATGCCCGGCTGATCGAGGATATCCGTGCAACGGGTGCTGCGATTCGTCTGATCGGTGACGGCGATGTGGCTGGTGTCATTCACACCACCGATCCGGAGGAAACCGGGATCGATCTATACGCCGGGATCGGCGGCGCGCCGGAAGGTGTTCTGGCGGCAGCTGCCCTGCGGTGTATCGGCGGGCAGATGCAGACACGATTGGTGATCACTCGTGACGAGCAGGTCGAGCGCGCCCATCGCATGGGAATTGACGATATCAAGAAGAAGTATACGCTTGAGGAAATGGCCGGGCCGGACGTCCTGTTCGCGGCAACTGGCGTGACTGACGGCAATTTCCTGCAAGGCGTGCGCTTCGGCCGCAATGACATCACGACCCACACGGTTGTGATGCGTTCGTCGACCGGGACGGTCCGCTACATCAAGGCCAAACATAGCGATCTCGAGAAGTTTCATCTCGACTGAGTAAAAGACGGAACACCGTATGGGCCTTTGCCCGTTAAACCGGAGTGCGACATGAACGGCCCCGCTGAAAATGACGGCGCGGGCCGTCTTGTGTTGGGTGTGCAACGCTCGGCCAATGATTTTGCCTGGCGGGAGCGGCTGACTGTTGCCCAGAGCCGAAATGCGATGGCGATTGCGCAGCGCCATGAGCTGCCCGATGTGCTCGCGCGCGTCATGGCTGCGCGTGATGTGCAGCCCGAAGAGGCTACCGAATTTCTTGAACCCTCCCTGAAAAACCTGATGCCCGACCCTTCCGGTCTGGTCGACATGGATGCTGCGGTTGCGCGTGTCGCGGATGCGGTGCAGGCGGGAACGAAGATTGCCATCTTTGGTGACTACGATGTCGACGGGGCGACATCCTCCTCGATCCTGTCGCGCTATCTGAGCTGGGTTGGGCTGAAACCGGTCATCCACATTCCGGACCGGATCATTGAAGGCTACGGTCCGAACGGGCCTGCAATCGAGGCATTGCACGCCGATGGTGCGCGGCTGTTGATCACCGTGGATTGCGGCAGCACCTCGTTTGAAGCCTTTGAAACAGCTTCCCGGCTAGGTCTTGATGTTGTGGTGATCGATCATCACCAGGTCGGCGAGACACTTCCCGAGGTGCGCGCCCTAGTCAATCCCAACCGGCAGGACGACCTTTCCGGCCAGGGGCATCTGGCAGCTGTCGGGGTCACCTTTCTGTTTCTGGTCGGGCTGAACCGGGAGCTGAGGAACCGCGGACTGTTTTCCGGACGGCAGCAACCCGATCTGATGGCACTTCTGGATCTTGTGGCGCTTGGCACCGTTTGCGATGTGGTGCCGCTTCTGGGGTTGAACCGGGCCTATGTGACGCGCGGGCTGGCGGTGATGCATGGCAGGCGCAATTCCGGCCTGTCCGCTCTGGCGGACGCGGCACGGGTGGCGGGCAAACCCGCGCCTTACCACCTCGGATTTCTGCTTGGGCCAAGGATCAACGCTGGCGGCCGGATCGGCGATGCAGCTCTTGGTGCGCGCTTGCTGACATGTGACGACCCCGCCATGGCCCGTGATATTGCCGAACGTCTCGATCAACTCAACGCCGAGCGGCAGGCCATGGAAGCGGTAATGCTTGAGGAGGCTGGTGCTCAGGCGTTTCAGGCGATGGAATCCGAAAACCCCGCGGTCTTGATCACCGGATCAAGCGATTGGCATCCGGGTATTGTCGGGCTGATCGCCTCACGTCTCAAGGAAGCAAACCGACGGCCGGCCTTTGCCATTGCTTTCGATGAGAGCGGCAAGGGGACCGGATCGGGGCGTTCGATCAATGGTGTCGATTTGGGCAAGGCCGTCCGCGAAGCCGTCGATCTTGGTTTGCTGCTCAAGGGCGGCGGCCATGCCATGGCGGCTGGCCTGACTGTACTCAAGGAAAAGCAGCCGGAATTGCAGGCCTTCCTGAATGAGCGCCTCGCGGAAGATGTGGAACGCGCTGCCTCCATGAGGGATTTGAAGGTGGACGCAGCACTCACGGCGACCGGCGCGACCCTTGATTTGATGGAGCTTCTGGAAAAGGCGGGGCCTTATGGCGCCGGACATGCGGAACCTGTCTTTGTTCTTCCTTCCCATCGCATTTCCTTTGCCGATGTGGTCGGCAAGGGGCATGTCCGGGCGAGCCTTTCGTCGTCGGACGGAAGCAGCATCAAGGCAATTGCGTTCAAGGCGGAGGACAAGCCGCACGGCAAGATGCTGCTCGAAAACCGGGGGCGGATGCTTCATGTGGCGGGCTCCTTGTCGATCGATACCTGGCAAGGCGCGCCACGGGTCCAGATGCGCATCATCGACGTGGCGGACCCGCAAAAGACCCGCTTGTAGCCATCATTTTCAGGTGTTTACCTTTCCGCAAGCGATCAACCTTAGAAAAGGTTGGCTGACATGTGCTGGCGGAGGGGAAGCATGGCTGATCGCGACGAGCTGAAACCGATGTTTCGCAACATAGATCGTCACACCGGTCGTGCGCTCAAGCATTTGACGAAGGTGAAAAGACAGCCGAAACTGGCGTTGATGCCGGACAATCACATTGTTCAGCGTGTTGGCACCGGCTTTGTTTTCGCGCTTGCGGCATTCGGTGTGCTGCTGATCGGCTGAGTGCCTCCATTGACTTCCTGGTCCGAGGCTGCCAAGTGCTCGCGCATCAAGATTGCCGCAGCCCCATGAATGCGGTTGCCGGATAGTTGGTGCATGCGGATGGAACGTTACGATATCGCCCTGTGGTCACTCAATCTCGGGTTTGCACCGCGTTCTGCCGAGGAATTTGCCGCTCACATAGCCGGACGTCTGGAACAGGCCGCCGCAGCCGGTGCCCGGCTCATGATGATGCCGGAATATGCGATCGAGGCAGCGCTTGCCTTCAAACCCGAAGGACTCAAGCCGACCGAAGAAATCGCGTATTTGGCTGAAACCGGTGAAAAGCTGGTTGATCTGGTCAAGGGGCTGCCTGTCCGGCATGGTGTCTCCCTGTTGCTGGGCACGATGCCGGTCCGGTCAGGGCAGGGGCATACCAACACGGCGATCCTGTTGACAGCCGACGGCCGGGTTATCCGGCAGGACAAGCTGTGCCTGACGCCCTTCGAGAAGGATCCCCAGAGCTGGAAGCTCGAGCCGGGGACGGAATTGCATGTTTTCGAGCTTGATGGCTTGAAAATGGCGATCCTTGTCTGCCTCGACGTCGAAATGCCAGCCTTGTCCTGCCTGCTGGCTGCCGGGGAAATCGATCTCTTGCTGGTTCCGTCCATGACGGAAATGACTTCGGGTTATCACCGTGTCTATGGCTGCGCCAAGGCGCGTGCCGTGGAGCTGATGACTGCAGTCGCAGTCTGCGGCACTATCGGGGTGGCCAAAGGGACCACGCAAAATACCGCCAATGTGTCAGGGGCGGCACTCTTCATGCCCTGCGAAGAAGAACTTGGCTTTGACGGGGTGGCGTTGAACCTGCCGCCGATCAGCGGAGAAAAAGGTGCCGAGTATTTTTCAGTAGTACCTGTTGAGGTTGAAGTAATGCGAAGATTGCGTCGCGGCGGGGCTGAGGTATGGCCAGGCGGATGGTCAGCATCCCATGTTTGCCTCACCAAATTGAATTGATATTTATTACCAGGATTTAATTTGATTTGAGTGCACATTGTGCATGTTTTTTATGGACATGAATATTTTTGGGCTTATATTGCCGACGCATATCAAACCGCCGGATTCCATAGGCAAGCCTCATGACATTGCTGGAATACAATCGGGCGCCCGGCGCCCGGTGGCTGCGTGGTCTCGTCGATTTACTCCGCCGGCCTGCGCGCCTACAAATTGCAGCACTTTGCTATCGTGAACCGGCAACCGGCACGGAGCCAGAGATCCTGCTTGTGACAACCCGAGATACCGGCCGGTGGATCTTGCCGAAGGGGTGGCCGGAGCCGGACAAGCCGGCCTACGAAACAGCGGTGATTGAAGCGTTTGAAGAAGCCGGAGTGATGGGAAAGGCGGAACGTCGTGCCTATGCTCATTTCCGGTCTTTCAAGGGGCTGGCAAATGGTCTGACCCTCAGGACGCGCGTGCTGGTTTTCAAGATCCGTGCGACGAAGCTTCTCGACAGTTTCCCGGAAAAAGGCCAGCGGCAAGTGGCCTGGCTGCCGGTTTCGGAAGCCATTGAAAAAGCCGACGAGAACGGCGTAAAGAAACTGCTTCGCCGTTTCAGCTCCGAACACACATCCTAAAACCAAGCGGGATCGAGACAATGCGCCCGCTCATGGTGGTGAGCCGGGGCGGCTGCATCATTCCGGTCATAGTCAACGTGCAGTCTGTGAAGCGGACCAAGGATATTTGAATGCCGTCATCACGGAAGGCAGGCTATAAAGGCCCTGCGCTCGACAAGGACCTGGACAAGATCACCTTTGTGGGGGAGGCTGCCGAAAGCCTTGGCCGGCGTCTGCTCCTGCCGGGCCTTGCGGTGATTGTCATTGCGTTGTGCGTATTCGTCGCGGCTTTCGAAGTCGCGCCAAACACGATGAGCGATACGTTGGTTATTGCCGCCGCTGCCGCTGTCGGGGCCTATATGGCCTTGAACATCGGTGCGAACGATGTTGCCAACAATGTCGGCCCCGCCGTCGGGGCAAAGGCGTTGAGCCTTGGAACAGCTCTTGTGCTTGCCGCCCTATTCGAGAGTGCCGGAGCTCTTCTTGCTGGCGGCAATGTCATGAGCACGGTCTCGCAAGAGATCCTGCAGGTCAACCGGGTCACGGACCCGGTACTTTTCGTGACGGCCATGATTTCCGCACTGGTGGCGTCTGCCGCGTGGATCAACATTTCGACATGGATCGGGGCGCCCGTCTCTACAACGCACACAATCGTCGGAGGTGTCGTCGGTGCCGGAATAGCCGCCGCAGGCGCGTCCGCTATCGATTGGGGAACAGTTGGGGCAATCACCTTGAGCTGGGTCGTGTCTCCTGTCCTGGGCGGTGTCGTGGCGGCTTGTTTCCTGGCGTTCATCAACCGGTTCATCACCTATCGCACCGACAAGACGCAGGCAGCTTGCAAGCGGCTCCCGATTCTGATCGGGCTTCTGGCCGGATCCTTCACCGCCTATCTGGCACTCAAGCTTCCACCGGCGATCATGAATGTCCCGGACTGGCTGATTGCGCCGGTCGTCATTGTAATCGGAGGACTGGTTTGGGCTGCGTATCGCGCATATCTCGGGCGGCGAATTGCGCGGTTCCATGATCAGGCCCAACCCTTGCGCAGGCTCTTCACAATCCCCTTGATGGTCGCGGCCGGGCTGTTGTCATTTGCCCACGGCGCCAACGATGTTGCCAACGCAGTTGGTCCACTGGCCGCGATTGTCGGTGTCAAATCGGTCGATACCGGGCAAATGGACACTTGGGCGCGGGAGGTCATGAGCTACCCGGTTCCGGTTTGGGTAAGTGCGGTCGGTGCTTTCGGCATCTCGGCAGGACTTTTGCTTTTCGGACGGCGTCTTATCAAGGTCGTTGGCTCGCGGATCACGAAACTCAACCCGATCCGCGCCTTCTGTGTGACATTGTCGGCATCAATTACGGTTCTTCTTGCCTCCGGCTTGGGAATGCCGGTGAGTTCCACTCATATTGCTGTCGGAGCGGTCTTTGGGGTCGGCTTTTACCGGGAATGGTATCGCGGCAGGTATCTTTTGAAAGCAGGCGGGACCGTGGACGGCCGTCAGAAAAAGCGGGTTTTGAAGAACAGGGAAGAGCACCGCCGGCGCAAGCTGGTGCGCCGGTCCCATGTGTTCACGATCATCGGGGCCTGGGTGGTAACCGTTCCCATGTCCGCGCTTTTGTCTGCGGGGGTTTTTTATGTGCTCAGATTGGCGCCGCTGTAGGATTTCGGAGCAATTGCTCATTAGCGACGCTATTAGCCTTGCCGTCAGTCGGTGACCTTGCTGGCATTCGGGAAGAACAGCTGTTTTCCGCCGACCTTGTAGTGCGTGATTGCTGCCTGGCCTTCAGGTCCCGTGAGCCAGTCGATAAATGCCTGTCCTTCGGCTGCCTTCACGTTCGGGTGCTTGTCCGGGTTGACCAGAATGATGCCGTACTGATTGAACAGGCGATCGTCTCCTTCGGCGAGAATCTGAAGAGCGCCCTTGTTTTCAAATGCAAGCCAGGTCGCGCGATCACTGATCGTGTAGGCGTTCATACCGGCTGCAATATTCAGGGTTGCGCCCATTCCTGAGCCGGTTTCCCGATACCAGTTTCCCGAGCCCTGCAACGGATCCAGACCGGCCAGCGCCCAAAGGGCCTGTTCTTTCTTGTGGGTTCCGCTGTTGTCGCCACGCGAGGCGAAAACCGCCCCGCTCTCCGCGATTTTGTGAAAGGCCTCGGGGGCATTTGTCATGCCCTTGATCCCGGCAGGATCATTGGAGGGGCCGATCAAAACGAAATCATTATACATCACGTCATGCCGCTCGACGCCCATCCCATCGGCGACGAATTTTTCCTCGGCCGGTTTGGCATGCACCAGAAGAACGTCGCCGTCGCCATTGGCTGCGTTTTTAAGGGCCTGACCGGTTCCGACCGCAACGACCCTAACATCAATACCGGTCTTGGCTTCGAAGTCCGGCAGGATCGCATCCAGCAGTCCGGAGTTCTGAGTCGACGTGGTTGATTGAACAACAATGAAATCTGCAGCTTTTGCCGGTGCAAAAGCAAAGAGACTGATTCCAAGTCCAAGCGCGAGTCCTGCCAGTGATCTTGCAAACTTCATTCGGTTTCCCCTGTTTGGATTGGTTTTTGTTTCAGATTGATCAGCCAACAGATTGGCCCTTTTCGTCGTGCCCCAGATACCGAACGCGGATGGCCGGATTTCAATTGGCAATGACACAACCTGAGCAACAATGACCCTAGATGAGAATGTCGCCAGCCAGATAGGCACGCGCCTCTGGCGTTTCGGCCTTGCGGAAAAAACGGTCTGCCGGATCATGCTCCAGCAGACGTCCCTTGTGAAGGAAGACCACTTCTTCACCCAGACGCCGCGCCTGGTTCAAGTCGTGCGTGACGAGAATGATTTTCATCCCCTGCCTGCGCACCTGACCGACGGTCTGTTCGATCATGAAGGTGGAGGCCGGGTCCAGGTTGGCGGTTGGTTCATCCAGAAAAAGAACCTTCGGCTCCAGGATCAGGGCGCGTGCCAGGGCCAGGCGCTGTTGCTCGCCGCCGGACAGGACATGGGCCGAGCGGTCGGCCATGTCCGTCAAGCCTGCCTGCTCCAGCGCAAGGTGCAATCGTTCCCGCCGGTTGCGGCCTCCGCGCAAGCCGAGTGCAAACTTCAGGTTTGCCTTGACCGACCGCCGCAGCAGGACGGGCTTTTGAAACACGAGGGCCTGCTCCTTGCGCACCGCTTCGCCCGGAGGCATGCCATTCCACAGGATCGCCCCGGATGTCGGGCGCAACAAACCGTGCAAGAGGCGGAGAAACACGCTTTTGCCCGCACCGTTCGGTCCCAGCAGCACGGTGAGGGCATCTGTTTGCAAGGTGAGGTTCAGCCCCGCCAAAATCGTGGCGCATTCGGAGCGGTAGGCAAGGTCCCGGACTTCCAGCACCATTGGCGAGTGCGCAGTGCGCTTTTCCCGGGACGGGCGCTGGGGGAACGGGAGGATTTCAGGCATGAACCGTCTTTCCCTCCACGTTGCGCAGCAGGGAGACGGCTGCGTTTACCGAAAGAGCGATCAACAGGAGAACGAGCCCGAGTGCGAGGGCCAGTGCCAGCTCGCCCTTGGAGGTTTCAAGGGCGATTGCGGTCGTCATGACCCGGGTCACGTGATTGATGTTGCCGCCCACAATCATGACCGCGCCCACTTCGGCGATGGCCCTGCCGAAACCTGCAAGCATGACCGTTAGAAGCGAGAACCGCGCATCCCAGACCAGTGCGAGCATGACCTTGTGCGCAGGAACCACGAGGGACCGGAAGGTTTCTTCGTAATCGCGGTTCAAGTCGGCAATCACCTGACGTGTGAGCGCTATGATGATCGGAACGATCAGAACCGACTGGGCGATGATCATCGCAGCCGGTGTGTAGAGCAGCTGCAGGACGCCGAGCGGGCCGGCATTTGACAGCATCATGTAGACAAGCAGCCCGACAACAACCGGCGGCAGGCCCATCAGTGCATTGGCGATGACTGTCAGGGCAGTCCGCCCCGGAAAGCGGGCGACCGCAAGCAAGGCACCGAGCGGCAGACCAATCAGCACAGACATAAAGAGAGCGGTCAGGGTCACCTTGATGGATAAAAGGACGATTTCAGCCAAGGCCGGATCGGCACTCAAAAGGAGCTGTCCGGCCAGTATGAAACTGTCAGCAAAATCCCCCATCGTCTTCCGGTATCTCCAAGAATTGCTTTTCCTTAGCATACCCTGCCGGGTCGGCTGTGGGTAGAAGGCGACCGACCTCCAATGGTTCAAAACCAACGGCCTTTGGCAATATGGATGCGCGCCGACTATGTGTGGAGAAGCACCGCTTCGTCCAGTTCTGGTACCGTTTTGGGGCGGGCGTGCCGGGCATGCTCGAGGCGCATGCGCGCCCAGACCGGCAGGTGATCCGAGGCTATCCGGGACGTGCCTGACCGGTGTACGCCGGAATCGAGCACACGGAACTCCGGGCTTGTGATGATCCGGTCAAGGCTCGCGACCGGCAGCGGCGAGGGAAAACTGCGCCCGGGTGTTGTCACGTGATACTTGGTTTCCAGCAGTTTCAGGCTTTGGGCCGTGTCCCACCATTCGTTAAGATCGCCCACCAGCACGGTTGGCAAATCATAGGGGTGACCGTGAAGCTGTGCCATGACCGATGCGATCTGGCGCTTGCGATAGGTGCCGACTACGCTCAAATGCATCGCGGCAACACGGACGAGAGAACCCTTGAACTTCAGATCCGCCATGACCGCGCCGCGTGCTTCAAGTGTCGGCAATTCAAGGCGCTTGAAATCGAGAATGCTGACCGTGTTGCGAACAAGAATGGCGTTGCCATGCCACCCGATGCTGGCTTCCCGCGTCGCCAGCGGAACTGCCTTGTAGTCGGTCATTTCGGCAATGAGTTCCGGACTGATGGTCGTCTCGCGGGGCCCAAAGCGCTTGTCGGCTTCCTGAAGTGCGATGATGTCGCAATCCATCTCGGACAGGACCGTCAGGATCCTGTCAGGGCGCCGCCGTCCGTCCAGACCGATGCTCTTTTGAATGTTGTAGGACCCGATCTTCAGCATGAGCATATTTGTGCGTTAGTGCGGCGAAACGGCAAGGGCTAAGCTTACTTTTATCGTGCTTTGAACCATAAAAAATGCGCGATCTGTCACAGGACGGAGAGAAAAGAAAAACGGCGCAGGTTTCCCGCGCCGTCTTTTCCTGTGTTTTGTGCCGGGCGGAGCGCCTGTCAGACTAGGCCGCCTTCAGCTCCTCGGCTGATTGTACCAGAAGTCCGGAGACATACTCCATGAAGGAGACCCAGGCTTCGATGACAAAGGTGTCCTTGCCCGTGCGCCAGAGAACGACCGGCACCTTGTGGAACAGGGTGCGTGTGATTGTTCCGACCGGAAGCGCGCTTTCGTGCAGGTCGATCGGAAGACCGGAGTTCATGAGCCATTCGGCCTTGCTGCCCGAGACGATGATCGCCAGCTGACGGTCTGAAATGTCGACCAACGCATGCGGATGATCGGCAAGGGCCGTTTCAAGCGCATCCCAGACGGGCTTCAGATCAGTTTCCGGTGCAAGCAGCGTCCACTCATCCGGGCCCAGCCATTGAGCGACCCTTGTGTCTGTCACGCTTGCAGTCAGCGCGGTCACGGGCAGGTCTGCACCAAAGGCCTTTCCGGCAATATCCCGTGCAGCTTCCCGGCCACGGAAGGATAGCCGCGTGACAGGAGCCGCCAGCCGGATCGACACGGTGTCAAGCGCCAGCAGGGCGTCCTTGGTCTCGTCAGGCGCGTAGATCGTGGACGTCAGGTGATCAGCCATTGAGCCGCGTTCCTTCCTTGTCAAAGAATACCGGCTCGACAACTTCGACCGGGATGGCGCCGTCCGGCATCGGGATGTTCAGGGTCTCGCCCATCAAGGCGCGGCCGTTCTTGACGATTGCCATGGCGATGGAACGGCCGGCGGCCGGGCTGTGGTAAGACGAGGTGACATGGCCTTCCGCAGGCGTTCCGACCGGCGGGTCGGCAAGCTTGGTCACCTGCGCGCCTTCTTCCAGCACCACTTTCGGGTCCTTGGTCAGCAGGCCCACGAGTTGCTTGCGGCCCTCGGCCACCAGATCCGGGCGAGCCAGACCGCGCTTGCCGACAAAGTCGGCTTTCTTCTTGCCGATGGCCCAGTTCATCCCGACATCATCGGGCGTGACCGTTCCGTCGGTTTCCTGACCGACGATGATATAGCCCTTGTCGGCGCGCAGGACGTGCATGGTTTCAGTGCCATAGGGCACGCCATTGTGCTTCTCGATTTCCTTCGCCAGCGTTTCCCAGACCATCTTGCCGTGGCGGCGCGGGACGTTGATTTCGAAGCCGAGTTCACCGGTGAACGAAATCCGGAACAGACGGCAGGGAACGCCGCAGAATGTGCCGGTGGCGACACTCATATGCGGGAAGGCGTCCGGGGACAGGTCGATGCCTTCAACGAACGGTGCGACAACCTCGCGGGCTTTTGGCCCTTGAACGGCTGCAACCGCAAATTCTTCCGTTGTCGAGGTGATCCAGACGTCGAGGTCCGGCCATTCGGTCTGCAGATAGTCTTCCATGGACGCAAAGACGCTTGCAGCACCGCCTGTCGTGGTCGTGACGTGGAAACGGTCTTCGGCCATGCGTCCGACGACGCCGTCGTCAATGATGAAACCGGCATCGTTCAGCATCAAGCCGTAGCGGCAGCGGCCCGGCGCAAGTTTCTTCCAGGGATTGGTGTACATCCGCTCCAGGAATTCGGCCGCATCCGGCCCGACGACCTCGATCTTGCCGAGTGTGGAGGCATCGAACAGACCGACGCTTTCGCGCACGGTCGCGCATTCACGGGCAACAGCGGCATGCATGTCTTCGCCGGATTTCGGGAAGTACCATGCCCGTTTCCACTGTCCGACATCCTCAAAGGCAGCTCCTTTGGCCGTTGCCCAGTCATGGGACGGTGTCTTGCGGACCGGGTCGAAGAAGTCGCCGCGCGATGTGTTTGCGAATGTGCCGAAGGTCGTCGGCGTAAATGGCTGGCGGAAGGTTGTCAGTCCAACCGAGGTCAGCGGCTTGCCAAGCGAGGCCGAGGCGATCTGCAGCGCGTTCATGTTCGACAGACGGCCCTGATCGGTCGCCATGCCTGTGGTGGTGTAGCGCTTGATGTGCTCGATCGAATGCATGCCTTCGCGAACCGCCAGCTTTACGTCCTTGGCGGTGACGTCGTTCTGGTAGTCGACGAAAGCCTTGACCTTGGAGGCGTTCCGGTCGTGCGGCAGATCACCAAGCGTTCCGCCGGTTCCGGCTTCAGCACCGGAAGCCGATGCATAGGTCACCTTGGCGGTCTTGCCGGTGGCAGCCTTTGCGGCATCCTCGCCTGCGGCATAGCCGTCGGCAAGGGTTTCGCTCAAACCGTAGAGACCGCGGCAAGCACCCGCAGAGCGTTCGTTCTGGACGTGAACACCCGGAATGAATGCGCCCAGCTCCTCGTTCCAAACGACCTTGCCACGCGATTGCGAGTAGAGGCTCACCGTCGGGGTCCAGCCGCCGGACATCAGGATTGCATCACAGGTCACATCCCCGGCAGGGCTGACAGCCCCATTGGGCGACAAACGGCCAAGGAGGGCACCGGATACTCTGCGGCGTCCCTTGGTGCCGGTGACGACGCAGGCCGCTTCCACCCGGATGCCGCGTGCTTCTGCAATTGCCTTGAGGTTTTCCGGCGGGTTTGGCCGCATGTCGGCAATCGCGACGATTTGTGTGCCATGGTCGGCCAGATCAAAGGCTGCCTGCCATGCCGTGTCGCAGGCCGTGGTCACCAGAACCTTGTGGCCGACCTTGACGCCGTAGCGGTTGAGATAGGTCCGGCCCGCATCGGCGACCAGAATGCCCGGACGGTCGTTTTCCGGGAACACCATCGGGCGCTCGATGGCACCGGCGGCAATGACGACTTCTTTAGCGCGGACCTGCCACAGCCGCTCGCGCGGCAATTTGGGATCCGGGTCGCTCAGGTGTTCGGTCACCCGTTCGGCAAGCGCGACAAAATTCTGCGCGAAGTAACCGAAGGCGGTCGTGCGCGGCAGTAGGGTCACGTTGTCCCTGGCGTCCAGGGCCGTAATCGTATCCGCAACCCACTGCGATGCCGGTTTGCCGTCGATGGTGGCGTTGGCTTCCGACAGAAGCGAGCCGCCGAATTCCGCCTGCTCGTCACACAAAATGACCCGTGCGCCGGATTCGGCAGCGGCAAGCGCAGCTGCAAGACCAGCTGGACCGGAACCTACCACCAGCACATCGCAATGGGCATAGAGATTGGCGTATATGTCGTGATCCGGGTTCTTGGGCGGCTTCCCGAGTCCTGCGGCGGAGCGGATGATCGGCTCGTAGACCCGGTCCCAGAATGCTTTCGGCCACATGAAGGTCTTGTAGTAGAAGCCGGCCGGAAACAGGGGCGACATCAGGTCATTGACGGCACCAACATCGAATGAAAGCGAGGGAAAGCGGTTCTGGCTGATCGCTTTCAGGCCCTCGTAAAGTTCGACCTGGGTTGCGCGCAGGTTCGGCGTCTGGTCGCCCTGCCGGTAGACGCCGACAAGCGCATTCGGTTCTTCCGATCCGGCGGTGAGGATGCCGCGCGGACGGTGATACTTGAACGAACGCCCCACGAGATGAATGCCGTTGGCCAACAGGGCCGAGGCGAGGGTATCCCCGGTGTGCCCGTCCAGACGCTCGCTGTCGAATGTGAAGGAGTGTTTCTTGCCGCGATCAATGCGGCCGCCTTTTTCCGTACGGAATGGCTGGCTCATTTACCGGCCTCCTTGGCAATCTGGTGAAGATCCGGCTTGGGTTCCCCGGTCTTGTAAACTTTCAGGAATTTGTCGCTTACGGTTTCGCGCACGGCATTGAAGAACCGTCCGCAGCCGTGGATATGGCGCCAGCGTTCCGCGTAGACACCCTTCGTATTGGTCCGCAGATAGAGGTACTCCTCCCACTCCTCGTCGGTGGTGGCAGAGGGGTCCATCGGGCGGGCAACATGCGCTTCACCCCGGCAGCTGAATTCCGTTTCAGGGCGTTCGACGCCGCAATACGGGCAATAGATCAATAGCATCATAAACCCCTTTAGTGTGCCACGGCGGCGGCGGCCGCTTCATCGATCAAACGCCCGGTGCGGAACCGCTCCAGTGTGAAGGGGGCGTTAATTCTGTGCGGCTCGTCCTTGGCGATCGTGTGTGCAAAGACGTTCGCGGACCCGGGCGTTGCCTTGAAGCCACCGGTGCCCCAGCCGCAATTGACATAGAGCCCGGGAACCGGCGTCTTGGCGATGATCGGCGAGCGGTCGGGCGTCACATCCACGATTCCACCCCAGTTGCGCAACATCCGCATGCGCCGGAACATCGGGAACAGTTCGCAGATCGCGTCGATCGTGTGGTTGGTGATATGGATGCCGCCGGTCTGGCTGTAGGAAACGAACTGGTCCGTACCGGCCCCGATCACCAGCTCGCCCTTGTCCGACTGGGAGATGTAGGCGTGGATGGTGTTGGACATGACCACGCAAGGGAAGGCCGGTTTGACAGGTTCGGAGACAAGGGCCTGCAACGGGTTCGATTCCAGCGGCATGCGCACACCGGCCATTTCCATCAGAACGGACGTGTGCCCGGCGGCGACGATGCCGACCTTCTTGGCCTTGATAAAGCCTTTCTGGGTGTCAACGCCTTCGACGGACCCGTCCGCTTTGCGCCGAATACCGGTCACGGCGCAGTTCTGGATGATATCGACGCCGAGGTCGTCGGCAGCCCGGGCATAGCCCCAGGCAACCGCATCATGGCGCGCGGTGCCTCCGACGCGTTGCAGCGCGGCACCGACCACCGGATAGCGGATGTTCTTCGAGATATTGAGCGGCGGGCAGTATTCCTTGGCCTGCTCGGGCGTCAGCCATTCGTTCTGGACGCCGGCCAGCCGGTTGGCATGGACGTGGCGTTTGAACACCTGGATGTCGTGAACCGTGTGCGCCAGCATCATGACCCCGCGCTGGGAATACATGACGTTGTAGTTCAGGTCCTGGGATAGGCCTTGCCAGAGATTGATCGAATGGTTGTAAAGCGCCGCACTTTCTTCCCAAAGATAGTTTGAGCGCACAATGGTCGTGTTCCGGCCGGTGTTGCCGCCACCGAGCCATCCCTTTTCGATGACCGCGATGTTCTTGAGGCCATGTTCCTTGGCAAGATAGTAAGCCGTGCCGAGGCCATGCCCGCCTGCGCCGACAATGACGATGTCATATTCCGGCTTGGGCTCGGGTGCGCGCCATTGGCGGCCCCAGTTCTTGTGCGCGGAAAAGGCGTTTTTCGCCAGTTCCAGAAAGGAATATCGCTTCATTGAGCAGCTCTTCCGACCGTCCAGAGGCTGATCTTCCACGCCAAAGCGCAGCCGATCTTTTTCATGCTATCCTTGGGTAAAGGGCGTTGTGTCTCGAAATCAAGACAGCCTGCCCCATCCAGTTGCGGGCATCATCACGATTAGGCCTTCAAATGCCTACCGGTTTTCAGTCGCTTGCTTGCTTAAATGCGACATGATGCAAACCAGTGGACAGGAGCCGGGGCAATGGCCTTGTTCAGCCCTGATAGAATTACAAAACCAAGAGACGTTTCTGCGGTGATCCCTGACGTATTTTGCGGGGTTTCCACCCGGTCGCGTCCCATATATCAATCACCTTCGAGATATTGTTTTATCTTTGATTTTCAAGAATGATGGGAGCCCCGACAGATGGAAGTACGTGCAGCGGTCGCCGTGGGTGCTGGCAAGCCCCTTGAGGTGACAACGGTCAGACTGGAAGGTCCGCGCGCCTTTGAAGTTCTCGTTGAGGTCAAGGCGACAGGGATCTGTCATACGGACGAATTTACCCTCTCAGGTGCAGACCCCGAAGGCCTGTTTCCGGCCATTTTGGGTCACGAAGGGGCCGGTGTTGTCGTGGAAGTCGGCAAGGGTGTGACAACCTTGAAGCCGGGCGATCACGTGATCCCGCTTTACACGCCCGAATGCCGCAATTGCGAATATTGCCTCAATCCGAAAACCAATCTTTGCCAGGCAATCCGCTCGACCCAGGGGCAGGGTTTGATGCCGGACGGGTCTTCGCGGTTCACCACACTCGATGGCGACCCGATCCTGCACTACATGGGAACGTCGACTTTCGCCAATTATACGGTAGTCCCTGAAATCGCGCTGGCCAAGATCAATCCGGACGCACCGTTCGACAAGGTCTGCTACATCGGTTGCGGCGTCACGACCGGCATTGGCGCCGTGATCAATACGGCAAAGGTGGAGATCGGATCCAAGGCCATCGTTTTTGGTCTGGGCGGCATCGGCCTTAACGTCATTCAGGGGCTGCGGCTTGCGGGTGCCGACATGATTGTCGGTGTCGACCTCAACCCGGCCAAGAAGGAAATGGCGGAACGCTTCGGCATGACCCATTTCGTCAACCCCTCTGAAGTCGAGGGCGATCTGGTTCCCTATCTCGTCAACCTGACCGGCGGTGGCGGCGACTATACGTTTGACGCCACCGGCAATGTTCAGGTGATGCGCACGGCGCTGGAATCGGCCCACAAGGGCTGGGGCGAATCCATCATCATCGGTGTTGCACCCGCCGGGGCGGAGATCGCCACCCGGCCGTTCCAGCTGGTCACGGGCCGTGTCTGGAAGGGGACCGCATTTGGCGGCGCGCGCGGGCGTACAGATGTTCCAAAAATCGTCGACTGGTATCTGGAAGGCAAGATCGAGATCGATCCGATGATCACCCACACCATGCCGCTTGAGGACATCAACAAGGGGTTCGACCTGATGCATGCAGGCGAATCGATCCGTTCGGTTGTGGTCTACTGATTCCGGCCCTGACCTGATGCCACGGCCCTGTTGCCTGCTCATGCCCTGAGCCGGCGGCCGGGCCGTTCGCCTGTCAGGTTTCATTGATCCAAGAGTCCAAGAGGAAATTGTGATGGAAACCGTTTCGGAGTCGCGCGCCTTTGATGGCGTTCAGGGTGTTTACCACCATGCCTCCAGCGTCTGTTCTTGCGACATGACCTTCGCAGTCTATCTGCCGCCGCAGGCCAAGGACGGTCCCGTCCCGTGCCTCTGGTATCTATCCGGGCTGACATGCACCCATGAAAACGCAATGACCAAGGCAGGCCTTCAGGCGCATGCGGCCGAATTCGGTCTGGCGCTGGTGTTTCCCGATACCAGCCCCCGGGGAGAGGCGGCCGCCAATGACGAGGCATACGACTTGGGGCAGGGTGCGGGCTTTTACGTCAATGCAACTGAAGAACCTTGGGCAAAACACTTCCGGATGGAAGACTATATCGTCAAGGAGCTGCGCGATCTGGTTCTTGAGGAATTCCCGGTTTCCGATTGTCACGGGATCACCGGCCACTCAATGGGTGGGCACGGCGCACTGACATTGGCAATGAAGTATCCGGATCTGTACCGGTCGCTATCGGCCTTTGCTCCGATCGCCAATCCGTCGGAATCGGATTGGGGCCGCAAACAGTTCCTCGCATATTTCGGCAAGGAGGAAGTCCTCTGGTCGATACATGACGCCACCAAACTGTTGAAGGACAAGGGATGGTCCTCCGATGTCCTGATTGATCAGGGCACCAATGACCAGTTTCTGGATCTTTTGAAGCCGGAGAGCCTCGCGGCCGCACTTGCCGAGACGCGCACACCCTCAAGCTTCCGCATGCAGGAGGGCTACGATCACTCCTACAATTTCGTCTCGACCTTTGGCTGGGATCACGTGGCCTGGCATGCCGAGCGATTGATCGGCTAAGGCGTCGACCGATATCTATTGAACAGGGGTTTATCCAATGAACCCCTGTTCGGGTACACCGTGTCATGCGGCGCGTGGATGGAGTGTCATCGGCAAGGTTTCGCCTGGACGAAGGGTCAGACGGGCGACCGGTTGCACGTCCGTCCCGGGCTTGAGTTTCAGCTCGAAAGTGCGTGCGAGAATGGCGAGACTCAGGATTGCCTCGGTCATCCCGAATTGCAGACCTGCGCAGATGCGTGGACCGATGCTGAACGGCACATAGCCATATTTGTTCGGCTTTTTGGACTTGGGATTGAGGAACCGCTCGGGCAGAAAAACATCGGGCTTGTGCCACAAAACCGGATTGCGATGCATCAGCCAGGGAACGACCATGACGAGTGATCCCTTGGCAAACGTCTTTTTGCCGATGGTCGTGTCTTCCATCGCTTCGCGGGCCAGGATCGGCACGGGCGGGTAAAGCCTCAGCGTCTCCTCGACCACGGCTTTGGTGTAGGGCAGGGACCGGACATCCGCGAATGTCGCGGTGCGGCCGCCGAGAACCTGATCGACTTCGGCTTGAAGCTTTTGTGCAATCCGGGGCGACTGGGACAAAAGATACCAGGCCCATGCCAGCGTGTTGGCAGTCGTCTCATGGCCTGCCATGAAGATCACGGCAGCCTCATTGCGGATGGCTTCCCGGCTGAGCGGGTTCCCGTCGTCGTCGCGCGCCTCAAGCAGTCCGCCGATGACCGAAGTCTCTCCGGACTGTTTTTGCTCGCTGTAGCTGTCGATGATCTTGTCCAACACGGAAAGGATGCGTTTCACGGACTTTCGGATTGCACCGTTGCGGTATCGCGGCAGCCATTCGGGCAGTCCGAGCATCGAGATCAGGTCGATCTGATCAATGTGACGCTGGTAATCGGTGAACCCCTCGACAACTTCGCCGGCATAGTTCTTGCCCAGCGTGCGGCCGAAAATCGTCCGGCAAATGATTTCGGCTGTCAAATGCGCCATATCCGCAAGGGCGTCGACTTCGGCGCCTCGGCCTTTTGCCAGCCAGTGGTCGCGCGTTTCCTCAATGGTCTCCACCATGATCGGCGCGAACCCGGGGACGCGGGAACCGTGAATGATCGGTGCGACAACCTTCCGCCGTTTCGTCCATGTTTCGGTATCGCTGACAAACAGGCCGTCGCCGATCAGCGGTTCCAAAGCATGGCGCATCTGCGGGCTCTTGCGTTGCAAGCTGGCATGATTTGTCTGAAATGCCTCCCGCACAACGTCGGGCCGGTTGCAGATCACAAGCTCACGGGACATCACCTTCTTGGAGCGCAATCGGCCCTGAAAGTCGTCTGCTCCCCAGATCGACAGGAAATTGCGCTTGGCAAGTCCAACCAGCTTCCAGACGGGCGGCATTGTTTCGTGGCGAAAGGGATAAGGCGGGACAAAGTCCTGACATTCGGCAGAAACATCAGACGAAACAGACAAAAGAAGGTTCCTTGATTGTTTTTCGATCACCTTCTAGCGCCTGATCCCTGCACAAAAAAGATCTATCTTTCCTTTAACCTTAAGGCGGAAAGGGCAGTGGCGAGCCATCCGGCAATCAAAAGCATGCCGCCTGTCGGTGCGGAATTGGCGAAAAGCCGCTGATCCGTCAGGGCACGACTTGCGAGATCTCCGCTGAAAAGGCCAAGTCCGGCGACTAGCAGCAGGATTGCAATTGGCGCGAACGGGGCACGCCGCACTTGGGTCAGCACTCCCAATCCAATGATGACGGGTGCGTGGAAAAGCAACATCTGAGCGGCTGTGGACAACAGGCCGGTCGTGTCCAGATGGGCTGCCAGTGCCATCAGGGTCACGCCGCAGGCACCGGAAACGCCGCCAAGGATCAGGGAAAACCGGAGTATTGCGGATGTGGGAGACTGAATGGCAGGGGGGATGGGGTCGCTCATGTCCGTCACCAGAGGGAAAAGGGCCGGAATATCCCGGCCCTTGTGGCTTAGGACGCCAGCCCGCGCCGTTCAAGCAGAGAATCGATCTTCGGAGCACGCCCGCGGAAGGCGGTATAGGCCTCTTCCGGATCGGGCAGTCCGCCAGCCGAATAAATGTTGTCATGGAGACGTTTGGCCGTTTCCGGGTGAAAGATGTCGCCAGCTTCCTCAAAGGCGCCGAATGCGTCCGCGTCCATGACCTCCGACCACATGTAGCTGTAATAGCCTGCCGAATAGCCGTCGCCTGCAAAGGCATGAGCCAGATGGGGCACGCGGTGGCGCATGATGATCGCATCCGGCATCCCGATCTCCTCGAGCGTTTTTGCCTCGAAGGCGATCACGTCCAGGTCCGATGGATCTGACAGCTGATGCAGCTTCATGTCCATCAGCGCCGTTGCGGTGTATTCGACCGTTGCAAAGCCCTGGTTGAAATTTTCCGCTGCCAGCAGTTTGTCGAGCAGTTCTTTCGGCATCGGCTCGCCCGTCTTGTAGTGGACGGCAAAGCGGGACAGGACTTCAGGCTGTGACAGCCAGTGCTCATAGAGCTGGGAGGGGAGCTCGACAAAATCGCGCGCAACATTGGCGCCTGAAATCATTGGATATGTGACATTCGACAGCATGCCATGAAGCGCATGTCCGAACTCGTGGAACAGGGTGCGGGCATCGTCAAACGTCAGCAGAGAGGCCTCGCCGGGCGCGCCTTTGGAGAAGTTCATGACATTGACGATGATCGGGGCGACCTCGCCATCCAGTCTGTGCTGGGACCGGAAACCGCTCATCCACGCACCCGAACGCTTGGAACTGCGGGCAAAATAATCGCCCAGGAACAGCGCAACATGTTTGCCCTGGCTGTCGGTGACCTCGAAGGCGCGCACATCCGGATGATAGAGCTCCAGCCCCTCGATTTCCCGGAAATTCAGACCGAATAATTTATGGGCCGTGTCAAAGGCCGCCTCGATCATCCGGTCGAGCTGCAAATAGGGCTTCAGCTCGGTCTCGTCGAGATTGTGCTTTTCCTTGCGAACCTTTTCCGAGTAGTAGCGCCAGTCCCAGGGGGCAATCGCCGCATTGCTGCCTTCGCGCCGGGCAAGATCTGCCAGATCGGCCTCTTCTTCGCGGGCACGTGCAATAGCGGGCGTCCAGACATTCATCAAGAGTTCTTCCACGGCAAGCGGCGTCTTTGCCATGGTGTCGTCAAGCTTGAATTCGGCAAACGAGTTGAAACCGAGCAGCTTTGCCTTTTCGCTTCGCAAGTTCAGCGTTTTTGCCACAAGGCCGCGGTTATCCGTGCCGCCTCCATTTTCACCCCGGCTGGCCCAGGCCTTGAATGCTTCCTCGCGCCGGGCCCGGTTTGAGGAGAACTGCAGGAACGGTTCGATCGAGGACCGGGACAGTGTGATCACATGCTTGCCGTCAAGTCCGCGCTCTCTCGCCGCTTCTGCGGCGGCGGCCATAAGAAAGTCGGGCAATCCGGCGCAGTCTTCTTCCGTTTCCAGAACGAGCTGATAGTCGGCCTCGTCTTTCAGGACATTTTGCGCGAATGTGGTCCCGAGCTTGGCAAGCTCCTGCGAGATCTCGGCCATCCGGGTCTTGTGTGCGGCATCAAGACCCGCTCCCGCACGCTGGAACATCGTGTGATAGCGTTCCAGAACCCGGGTCTGCTCTGCATCAAGGCCCAGGTCGTCCTTTTGCGCCCATAGAGCAGCGATCCGGTCAAACAGTTTGGTATTCAGAAGTGTTTCGGATGAATGCCGGGCAAGTCGCGGCGTGATGTTGCGCTCGATTTCCTGCAGTTCCGGGCTGGTGTGCGCGCCGGTCAGGTTGAAGAATGTGCGCGCCACTTTTGTCAGGGCCTTGCCCGATGTTTCCATCGCTACGATGGTGTTTTGAAAACTTGGCGCGTCCGCGTTGTTCGCGATGGCCTCTATCTCCGTGCGGGCATCCTTCATGGCCGCGTCGAAGGCCGGTTCAAAATGCTCCGGACTGATGTGTGCAAATGGCGGCAACTCAAAGGGCGTGGACCAGTCGGCGAGGAGGGGATTTGTTGACACGCTTGTCTGTCCTTCTGATCAGGGGGTATTCGTGGATATGGGGATCAGGGCCTTCAGGTCAAATGTCCGGAGTGCCCGCAAAAATCTAGAATGAATCGAACTCTTGCCTCTATCGGGGCTTGTGGAACCTGAACGAGGTTGAAACCAAGGCTGCCGTAGAACTCAATCAAGTGCTCATATTCGCGCCTTGCCTCATCAAAGTCGTGGCGGCGTTCCATGTCTGTTTTATAGATGTGTGGCCAAGGCGCATAGATGAAAGCCGTCGTCGAATAGTGGTTCTCATCCAGAAGCCGTTCAAGCCTGCCGGGGACAGTTATGCCTGAGCGAACCAGAAAGGCGATCAGGTCGATCAGTGATCTGTCCGTAAACGATGTCCCGCCCGTGAGGTCGAGGCAGGAGAGATCATTGAGGCAAGTCTCAACGGCTTTTTCAACGAATTGCAGCGGGTTTTTCCAAGGCAGCGCCTCACCGCCAGAGGCAAGTTCGGTCTCGACGACGCGGCGACCGGCTTCCGGGAGCGTCTGATACCCGGCGCAGGCAAGTTCTGCCAGTGTGCTGGACTTGCCGGCTCCGGAGCAGCCGGTCAAAATAATTGGGCGGGAGGACATGGAACGCGGTTACCACATTGTTTTGGCAGCCCGCTCGGGCCATTCCCGGTCATAGGTCTTGCCGTCGAAATCAGCGGCGATCTCCTGCATGATCATGCCGGGGGACGGCAGTTTTTTCGGGTCGTGCTGAACCGAAGGGTCCCAGAGTTGCGCGCGCATCAGGGCGCGGGCGCACTGGAAATAGACCGCATCGATCGTGACCCGGACGACGGAGCGGGGCGGATGGCCTTTCATCTCCAAACGCGCAAGCAGCTCCGGGTCGATGCTGATCGTAGCCGTTCCATTGACCCGGAGGGCGCTGTTCACGCCCGGGATCAGAAACATCAGGGCCACCCGCGGATCGCGCACAATGTTCCTGAGGGAGTCGATCCGGTTGTTGCCGCGCCGGTCCGGCATCAGCAGCGTCTTCTCGTTCTCAATCACCACGCAAGTCCCGGCATCGCCGCGCGGTGAGCAGTCCAGCCCTTCCGGCCCGGCAGTCGCCAGGGCGCAAAACGGCGCGTGCTCGATGATCTTCCGGTAGGCAGGAGTCAGATGGTCCAATTCCTTGGTCAGGGACGCCTGGCCCGGTGTGCCGTACAGCGCCTCCAGTTGCTCGATGGTGGTGACTTCATGCATCAGGTGTCTCCGAATCTTGCGGGCGGCCGTGGGGGCGAGGCGGTGCGTTTCGACCAAAGGCACATGTTCAAAAAAACGCAATTGGTTCATTGGCCTAAGGGGGAATGCGTATCTATTTCAATACTTAGGCTGGTTGCAGCTTCTGCCGCAACAAAAGCGGGTGTTTCCCACCTATAACTTTCGGCTAACAGGGTGTCTCGGGAAAATGCACAAAGCTTCGTCAGCGAATTTATGTGCATTGCAAATAGGCAAAAGCCATCCTGCTGAAATGTTAAAGATAATTAAATTTTTGCGCTGCGGCAAAATATACATTACGTTTACGTAATTATCTGCTCATATACATGCAATTCCCAAAAATGCGCAGCAGTACCGCGCCGATAGTCGTATTGCGGCAAATAAACGGGCTTTTCTACAGTCTCCAAAGCTTGGCTGCCCCAGCGCAGAGGGACCGTCAAATCGGTCGGGGAAAATGCGCGGGGTTTGCCGGCTGACTGCATTCGGGCAGTCATCATCAGGCTTTTGGGCCTTTCTGGGAGGAAAGTATGACCCTGATACACAAACCGCTTAGCCGTCGTTCGATCCTGCGCGCAGGCGCAGCTGGCGGCGCTTTGCTGGCAACTCCGACGATTTTCACCAGCCGTGCCTGGTCGCAGAGTTATCTCAACGAGCCAACCGGCTCGACCGTGACGCTCGGCTTCAACGTTCCGCAGACCGGTCCCTACGCGGACGAGGGTGCCGACGAACTGCGCGCGTATCAACTCGCTGTTGAACACCTCAATGGTGAGGGTGATGGCGGCATGATGAACACCTTCTCATCCAAGGCACTCAAAGGGAACGGCATCCTCGGCAAGAAGGTCGAGTATGTTACGGGCGACACCCAGACCAAGTCCGATGCAGCGCGTGCGTCGGCGAAATCCATGATCGAGAAAGACGGTGCGATCATGATTACCGGCGGATCGTCCTCCGGTGTTGCAGTGGCCGTTCAGGCTCTGTGTCAGGAAGCCGGTTGCATCTTCATGTCCGGCCTGACGCACTCCAACGATACGACCGGCAAGGACAAGCGGGCCAACGGCTTCCGGCATTTCTTCAATTCCTACATGTCGGGGGCAGCGCTTGCTCCGGTGTTGAAGAATGCCTATGGCGATGACCGCAAGGCCTACCACCTGACGGCCGATTACAACTGGGGCTACACCACGGAACAGGCGGTGCGGGAATCGACCGAGGCCATGGGCTGGGAAACAGTTGAAACCGTCAAGACCCCGCTCGCCGCGACCGACTTCTCCGCCTACATCACGCCGGTTCTCCAGTCTGATGCCGATGTGCTGGTTCTGAACCATTATGGCGGCAACATGGTCAACTCGCTGACCAATGCGGTCCAGTTCGGCCTGCGCGACAAGGTCGTGAACGGCAAGGACTTCGTGATTGTCGTTCCGCTCTACTCGCGCCTGATGGCGAAGGGGGCAGGCGAAAACGTCAAGGGCATTTTCGGCTCCACAAACTGGCACTGGACGTTGCAGGACGAAGGCTCAAAGGCCTTTGTACGCTCCTTCGGAGAGAAATACGGCTTCCCGCCGAGTCAGGCAGCCCACACCTGCTACGTTCAGGCTCTGCTTTATGCGGATGCCGTCGAGCGTGCCGGAACCTTCAATCCCTGCGGTGTTGTTGCGGCTCTGGAGGGCTACGAGTTCGATGGTCTGGGCAATGGCAAAACCCTCTACCGTGCCGACGACCATCAGTGCTTCAAGGACGTTCTGGTCGTGAAGGGGAAGGAAAACCCGACCTCCGACTTCGACCTTCTGGAGATCGTGGAGGTCACCCCGGTCGAGCAGGTCACCTATGCACCCGATCATCCGCAGTTTGCGGGCGGCGCGCTGGGTACATGCAATCCGGGCGCCTGACCGAAAATACCGGGCAGGGCAGCGTGAGTTGCCCTGCCTTTCTTTTAATTGGACGCGCGGGGGGCACAGGCTTTCGCGCTCATGATCCGAGCTGAGAGCTATGGACGCGATATTTCTTCAAATCTTGAACGGTCTCGACAAGGGGTCGGCCTATGCGCTGATTGCCCTGGGCCTGACACTCATCTTCGGGACGCTCGGTGTCGTGAACTTTGCGCATGGGGCGCTGTTCATGATCGGGGCGTTCTGTGCCGTGATCCTGTCCCGGATACTGTCGCTGTCTTACACCAGCATCGATCCGAGCCGGACGGATTTCCTGGGAAATCCGCTCAAGGTGGAAACACCCTATGTCGAGGCCTGGTTCGGACAGAATGTCGGTTCGGCGATCATCGACTGGTCGGTGCCGCTGGCGATTCTTTTCACCATTCCGGTCATGGCGATCATTGGTCTGGCGATGGAACGCGGACTGATCAAGTATTTCTACAAGCGTCCCCATGCGGATCAGATCCTGGTGACCTTCGGGCTGGCGATCGTGCTTCAGGAGATCATCAAGCTGTTCTTCGGGGCAAACCCAATCCCGACACCGGCGCCGGACGTGTTTTCCGGCAGCTTTGATTTCGGCGCGATCATCGGCATGGATCCGAATGTCATCATCTATCCGTACTGGCGGATCGTGTACTTCCTGTTTTCGGCCGTGATCATCGGCGGCGTCTTCGCCTTCCTGCAGTTCACCACATTCGGCATGGTGGTCCGGGCCGGCATGGCCGACCGGCAGACCGTCGGCCTGCTCGGCATCAATATCGACAAGCGTTTCACGGTCATGTTCGCGCTTGCAGCCGTTGTGGCAGGGCTGGCAGGCGTCATGTATGCGCCGATCAACTCCCCCAACTATCACATGGGCATGGACTTTCTGGTTCTCAGCTTCGTCGTGGTGGTTGTTGGCGGCATGGGTTCGCTTGGCGGCGCGGTTCTGGCGGGCTTTGTTCTCGGTATCCTGGAGAGCTTTGCGTCCATGGCCCAGGTCGTCGCCATCCTGCCGGGCATCAACCAAATCATCATCTACCTCGTTGCCATCGTCATTCTGCTGACCCGTCCGCGGGGATTGATGGGCCGCAAGGGCGTCATGGAGAGCTGAGCAATGTTGGGTCTCGACAAAAAAGACACGTCCATTTTTCTGCTGGTTCTTCTTCTGGTGGCGTTTGCCCCCTTCCTGCTGAACCCGTTCCCGGAAAGTTCGGACCTGGCACAGTTCAATGCTGGCTATCCGGACCTGATGCAGCGCTTCCTGATCTTCGGGATCTTCGCCATCGGCTTCAACATCCTGTTCGGCTTGACCGGATATCTGAGCTTTGGCCATGCCGCCTTTCTGGGCGTCGGGTCCTATGCCGGGGTCTGGATGATGAAGCTCCTGACCATGAACGTGCTGCCTGCAATCATCATCTCGGTGATCTTTGCCGGACTGTTTTCGCTGCTGGTCGGATATATCTCGCTGAGGCGGTCAGGGATCTACTTCTCGATCCTGACACTCGCCTTCGCGCAGATGTCCTTCTCTCTCGCCTATTCGGTTCTGACCCCGATCACCAACGGGGAAACCGGCTTGCAGCTCGCCCTTGATGATCCGCGCATCCTTGGCGTCAGCCAGACGCCGGAAGGGTCGATCCCGCTGGCCAACTTCTTCGGCATTCCCATGCGTGAGAGCTTTGAACTGTCGCTGGGAGGCTGGTTGTTCACTTTCAATGCCGGATACTATCTGTGTGCCGTGATCATGATGATCGCCTTTTACATCGCAATCCGGATCTTCCGCTCTCCTTTCGGTATGATGCTGCGGGCGGTCAAATCCAACCAGAACCGGATGAATTTTACCGGCTTGAACTCGCGGCCCTACACGTTGGCAGCCTTTGTCATCTCCGGCATGTATGCGGGGCTGGCCGGTGGCCTGATGGTGGCGATGGACCCTTTGGCCGGGGCCGAGCGCATGCAGTGGACCGCCTCCGGTGAGGTCGTTTTGATGACCATTCTCGGCGGTGCCGGGACGCTGGTCGGTCCGGTGCTTGGGGCCGGTTTCATCAAATATTGCGAGAACATCTTCTCCAAGATCAACGACACCATTCTGTATGACTGGTTCTCGACCCTTCCGGCATTTGTTGCCGATACGCTGGTCTTCGTCATCCATCCGTTTATCGGCAAGGGCTGGCATCTGACCCTTGGCCTGATGTTTATGCTGATCGTCATCTTCCTGCCCGGCGGCATCATGGAAGGTTTCGAGCGGATCGGCAGGCTGTTTTCCCGCAAGAAACCAGTCCGCGGCTCTAAGCAATCCGCTCCCGCACCGGCAGAGTAAGGACACGAAACATATGGAAATCTTGCGCGTTGAAGGTGTCAACAAGTCGTTCGGCGGCCTGAAAGCACTCAATAATGTGAACTTCTCTGTTGAACAGGGAACGGTGCACGCGATCATCGGACCCAACGGGGCGGGCAAGTCCACCTTCCTGAACTGCATGATCGGGCGCCTTGTGCCCGATACCGGCACGGTGATGTTTGGCGATATCCCGCTGACCGGCAAGAAGCCGCACGAAATCAACCAGGTCGGGGTGTCGCGGGTGTTTCAGACTCCGGAAATCTTCGCGGATCTCACATTGCTCGAGAACATCATGATCCCGGCACTGGCCAAACGCGACGGTGATTTCGCCCTGCATGCGTTCCGCCGTGTCGATGAGGATATGGAAATCCGCGACAAGGCGCTGCACATGCTGGAGGACGTCAATCTGGCGGACAAGAAGGACATGCTTGCAGGCAGCTTGTCGCGTGGCGACAAGCGGCGGCTGGAATTGGCCATGTGCCTGTCGCAAGACCCCAAGCTGCTGTTGCTCGATGAGCCGACCGCCGGAATGTCGCGGGCGGACACCAACAACACCATCGACCTTCTGCAGCGGATCGGTGACCGGGGGATCACCAAGGTGATCATCGAGCACGACATGCATGTGGTGTTCTCTCTGGCGAAGAAGGTCACGGTACTGGCTCAAGGCACGATCATCGCCGAGGGCAAGCCTGAAGACATCAAGGGCGACCCGCGGGTACAGGAAGCCTATCTTGGAGGAGCGCATCTATGAGCATTCTGGAAGATCAGTTCGAAGGGCGCTCCGCACCGGCTGTTCCCCCGAAAACCGCGCGCGGCGGCGCCCCGGCATTCTTCTCCGCCTGGGATCTGCACGGTTACTATGGCGAGAGCTATATCGTTCAGGGCGTGAAGTTCGACATTCGCGAGGGCGAAATCCTGGCGTTGCTCGGCCGGAACGGGGCTGGCAAGACGTCCACATTGCGCTGTATTGCGCGAATGGACGACCCGCAGCTCACCCATGGTGAAATCTGGCTGGATCACAAGCCCCTGCATCAAATGAAAAGCTATGAAGCGGCCTGCAACGGAGTCGGTTTGGTGCCGGAAGACCGGCGCATCATTCAGGGTTTGACAGTTCAGGAAAATCTGGAACTCTCCCAGATTGCGGAGCCGAAAGGCTGGTCGATCGAGCGGATTTACGATCATTTCCCGCGTCTTGCCGAGCGCCGCGCTCAGGATGCCGTCACCATGTCGGGTGGCGAGCAACAAATGCTGGCGGTGGCGCGGGTGCTGGCCCGCGACATCAAGCTTCTGCTGCTTGATGAGCCATATGAGGGTCTGGCGCCGGTCATAGTTCAGGAAATCGAACGTATTCTTGAAGGCGTCAAGGAGCTTGGTATCACCACGATCATCGTCGAGCAAAACGCAATTGCAGCACTTCATCTGGCAGATCGTGCTGTCATTCTTGACATGGGTGAAGTGGTGTTTGACGGTACGGCTCAGGAAGTGCTCGACAATGCAGAGTTGCGGCAGGAGTATCTGGCGATCTGATACGCGGATGCCCGGCAAATCAGCGGACCGGCGTTCTATGAGCGCCGGTTTTTTGTCGGGCGGATGTAATCGGGAGACTGCCATCGCATGCTGTTGCTGTCCGAAGCTGAAACAAAGGAAGCTCTGCCGTTTCCGGCCCTGATTGCGGCCTTGGAGGACATGTTTCGAACCGGCTGCGACATGCCGGTGCGCCATCACCATGACATAAAGGTACCCGGCGAGCCCGACGCGACACTCCTGTTGATGCCTGCATGGGTTCCCGGACGCTATTCCGGGGTCAAGATCGCGCATGTCGTACCGGGAAATGCAGACCGCGGACTTGCTGCCGTTTCCGCCTCCTATCTCTTGTCGGATGCAAGGACCGGTGCGGCACTGGCTCTCATTGACGGAGGTGAGTTGACCGCGCGCAGAACAGCGGCAGCGTCGGCTCTCGCAGCAAAATATCTGGCCCGTGAGGAGAGCTCCGAATTGCTTGTGGCAGGGACCGGGCGCTTAGCCTCGAATTTGATCGGGGCTCATGCGGCAGTTCGACCGATCCGCTCGGTGAAGGTCTGGGGGAGGTCCCATGACAAAGCGCAAGGAGTGGCTGACAGAGCAAAAGCCGAATACGGCCTTTCAGTCGAGGTTGCCGACAATCTCGAAGAGGCTTGTGCGACAGCCGACATTATTTCTGCTGCGACCCTGTCCATAGACCCTTTGATCAAAGGGGCCTGGTTGAAGCCCGGAACCCATCTCGATCTGGTTGGGGCCTTCAGGCCGGACATGCGCGAAAGCGATGACGAGGCCGTTTGCCGCGGACGCGTTTTTGTGGATACCAGAGAGGGTTGCTGCAAGGAGGGGGGAGATATCGTACAGCCTCTTAAATCCGGAGTTTTAACGCCGGAGCGCATTTTGGCAGATTTATACAACCTCACCCGCGGTAGCCACCCTGGGCGAACGGCTCCCGTCGAGATAACGCTCTTCAAGTCGGTTGGCGCTGCTCTTGAAGATTTGGCCGGTGCGGTGCTCGCTTACCGCAGTGTCAAGGCAAGCATGGTGTGGAAATGAAAGGGACGGGCGCGTGCCAATTTTGAGATCGGAATTTGCGTCGATTGCCGGTTTTGGGCTGTTTGGCCTGTTCATGGCCTTCGGAAGCCTGATCTATCCCGCTGATATCGGTTTGGCGGGGTCGGGTCTGGCGCTGTTGATCTTGTTCTGCGTCATGTCGTGGTGCGCATTTGCAGTTGTGAGACATGCGGAATGCCTTGCCACTTTGCTTGGAGAGCCTTACGGAACCCTTATTCTGACCCTAGCCGTCATCGGTATTGAAGTGGCCCTGATTTCCGCTGTGATGCTTGCGGGTGATGCCAGTCCGACCATGGCGCGGGACACCATGTTTTCTGTCGTCATGATTGTTCTGACCGGACTGGTCGGTTTGTGTCTGTTGCTGGGCGGACTGCGGCACAAAAACCAGGACTACAATCTGATGGGGGCCAATGCGTTCCTCTCAGTGCTTGTGCCATTGGCCATTTTTGCGCTCGTCCTTCCAAGGGTCACTCAATCGGCGCCGGGTGGTCAGTTGTCACCGCTGCAGGCCGGTTTCGACATCTTGATGTCGATGGTACTTTACGGCGTGTTCCTGGCAATCCAGACGCGCACGCACAGTGATATTTTCAAGCAGCCGGGGGTGAAAGACGGAGGAGATCATCATGATGTTGTGGTGCGTAGCCTGCCGTTTCATGTCGTTGGGTTGATTGCGGCGCTGCTGCCTATCATCTTGCTGTCCAAAAAACTGGCGCTTTATGTCGATTTCGGAATTGCCGGAGTCGGAGCTCCTGTCGAACTCAGCGGTTTTCTTGTGGCAGCTCTGATTTTGATGCCCGAGGGAATGAGTGCGGTTCAAGCGGCGCGCGACGATATGCTGCAAAGGGCTGTCAATATCTGCCTTGGGTCCGCGGTGGCGACGATAGGCCTGACAGTGCCGGCTGTCCTGATCATCGGGTGGGTGACGGGGCAGAGGATTGAACTTGGTCTCGACATTCCGGACATTACTCTTCTCGTCTTAACGCTGTTTATCAGTTTGCTGACCTTCGCCAGCCCCCGCACCAACTATTTGCAAGGCGTCGTGCATCTCGCCTTGTTTGCAGCATACGTGATGATGATTTTTGACCTTGCCGGCTAGCCGTTTCCCGGCCCGGATTGTTTGCTCCAGACCAGGAATTTGGATGTGAGCTTTCAGCCAAGTTCGAATGTCGTGATGCCGAAAATGCGTTCCAGAGGCAAGGTAGGGGCGTTGCCCCGGTACATGCGTGCGGTCTCGAAGCTTGGTGATAGTTCATAACGCTCCGCCAGCGCCAGCGCTGGTGCATTCGGTTCAGGGGTATCCAGAATGACTGTTTGCCCCTCTACCTGTCCGGCCAGAGCCCGGAAAAGAATGTCAGCGGCCTGTTCGGTCTCGGCAAAAAGCGGTCCGATCTTGTAGCCTTCGGAGCATTTTCGGATGACGCCGTAGCCGGTTATGGTCCCGTCCTCAACAAACGCGAATCCCCGGCGGGTCGGGTGTCCGGGGCTGGCCCAGCCTTCGAGAAAGCGATGCCGCGGCTCTGGAAAGAACCCGTCATCATAGGCGCGCAGGGATGGAAGCAGTCCTCGTCCGAGTGGTGAAATACGCGGGTCAACCGGAGTGTCAACCTGCGAGATCCCCTCATTGCGAATATTGCGATGGGCGAACTCGAAACCCGATTTTGCATAATTGGCCTGCTGGTCGATCACACCATCAAGGCCGATCGTACGTCGGTCGAGAAAGGTCATTGCGTGCTGCCAGATGGCCCAGCCATGGCCACTGCCACGATGATCCGGATGGCAGATGTAAAATCCGATGAACCCGAAACTATCGCCATAACGGACGGCCGATATCACCGAGACCGGGTTCCTGTCCTGATCCTCCCGGATGAAAAAGCCGTCGGGGTCAACGGCGTGAAATGCGTCCAGATCATCATCGCCAGGGTTCCACCCTTCCCGAGCCGCCCAGCTGATCGCGGTGGCAAGGTCGGTCCTAGTCATTGTGCGGGTTTTGAAGCAGGCGAGCATGATCAACATCCGGAAAATCGAAAAGTAGAATCAGGAACTTATCGATATATTCGCGAAAAACACAATGCATCAAACGATACTATTTTGTGTTTTCTGTCGGTAACAATGTGCCGGGAAAATTGGCACGCCCAACGGGACTCGAACCCGTG
>NZ_SMMF01000073.1:0-238 GCF_009711355.1 Roseibium sp. RKSG952
GGCCGGACGCAAGACAAAGGCAACAGGACGTCCGGTTTCCGCCTCGTAGACATGGACCGGCGCAAACCCGCGCGCGCCGTGAAACCCGTTCCAGAATGTCAGCTTCTGGCCGCCGTGAGCGGCATCAAACATGTCGTCGATGTCGAGCGTGATGGACTTTGGCGCGGTCGTGTAGCTGTCGCAACAAAGATCGATCATGGCACGGGACATGGCCATCACCGTGCGCAAGTCACCGGCA
>NZ_SMMF01000958.1:0-26227 GCF_009711355.1 Roseibium sp. RKSG952
AACGCTTCCCTATATATCCAAACCTGTAAGTCGAAGGATCCGAACGTATGAGCTTTCATTCCATTGATCAGGCGCCAGCCCGCCTGAACCGCAGCGAACTGGCTGTTCCCGGCAGTCAGCCCGGCATGTTCGAAAAGGCAGCACAGTCAGACGTGGACGTCATTTTTCTTGATCTGGAGGATGCTGTCGCACCGGATGAGAAGGAACAGGCGCGCAAGAACATCATCGAGGCGCTGAACGATATCGATTGGGGCAACAAGACCATGTCGGTGCGGATCAATGGTCTGGATACCCACTACATGTACCGCGACGTTGTTGACGTGGTGGAGCAGGCCGGTGAGCGGCTGGACCTGATCATGATCCCCAAGGTTGGCACTGCAGCTGACGTTTACGCGGTCGACATGATGGTCACGCAGATCGAAGATGCGATGGGCTACAAAAAGCGCATCGGTTTCGAACACATCATCGAAACCGCGCTTGGCATGCAGAATGTCAGTGAGATTGCGGCTGCGTCCAAACGGAACGAGAGCCTGCATTTCGGGGTTGCGGATTATGCGGCCTCGACCCGCGCGCGTACAACAATCATTGGCGGTGTAAATCCGGACTATTCGGTTCTGACAGACCCGGATGCCGAAGCGCATCGTGCAACACATTGGGGTGACATGTGGCACTATGCGTTGGCACGTATGGTTGTTGCAGCCCGTGCCAACGGTTTGCGCCCCATCGATGGTCCATTCGGTGATTTTCAGGATCCCGAGGGTTACAAGGCGGCTGCGAAACGGGCAGCAGTTCTGGGCTGCGAAGGAAAATGGGCGATCCACCCCAGCCAGATTGCACTCGCGAATGAAGTGATGTCACCCGGCGACGCCGAAGTGACCAAGGCGCAGCGCATTCTTGAGGCAATGGCCGAAGCCGAAGCAGCAGGCAAAGGTGCCGTTTCGCTGGATGGGCGCCTGATTGACTATGCCTCGATCCGTCAGGCCGAGGTAATGGTAGAAAAGGCCCGGCAGATCGCAGCTGCCTGATCATTAGTCAAAGAGGCGGATACCAGTTTGGACGTTCGCCTCTTTGAATGCGTTACCGGTTAACTTACGCCGCGGCACTCATATCGGACAGATAGTCTGAAACGAGTGCCAGACCCTTCTTCAGGATGTCGGGGTTGTTGGCATAACCAATGCGAACATATCCCTCCATGCCCAGTGCCGAACCCGGTGTAAACATGACGCCGGTTTTCTTCAGTAACCCAACGCAGAACTCGCGGGAGGTCATCGGCAATTCATATTTGAGCAGGGCTGTAGTTCCGGACTTGGGTTCGATCCAGGATATCAACGGTTCCTGCGCAACCCAGTCCCGCAGGATTGCGAAGTTACCGCGCGTGATAGACTGACTGCGCGCCAGAACCTGATCCCGGTTCTCCAACGCCAGCGCTGCAAAATGATCGTCGATCATTCCGACCGAGATTGTGTCATAGTCCCGATGGATCGAAACCTGCTCAATCACGTCGGTCGGACCAACAATCCAGCCCAGACGCAGCCCTGCCAATGAATAGGCTTTGGACATGCCAGCGGTAGAGATGCCTTTTTTGTAGATATCGGCGATTGAGTCGGTCATGCCCGAACCGCTCTGATCCGTCCCGCGATAAACCTCGTCGCACAGGATCCATGCGTCAGCTTCGCGCGCTATTTCTGCGATTTCTTCCAGCATGGAGCGATCCATCAGGGCACCCGTCGGGTTGTTGGGGTTGTTGATCGCAATCAGGCGGGTGTCCGGAGTGACCAGCGCACGAAGCTCATCCAGATCGGGAAGAAACCCGTTCTCTTCGCGCAATTTCAACTGATGAACGTCAGCGCCAATACTGGCCGGTATCGAATAATGCTGCTGATATGTTGGTACGACTGCAACGACACGATCCCCTGCAGACACCAACGCTTTGTGGATCAGCATGTTGGCGCCGATGGTTCCGTGCGTAACGATTGTATTCTCGACTTTTTGTCGATCATAGAGCGTAGCGATGGCGCGGCGCAGGCGATCCGACCCTTCAATCGCTCCGTATGTCATTTTCATCGTCAACAGCTCGGACAGGTCCGTATGGTTTTTGCCCGCTAGCTTGAGCAATTCCTCAATCGTCAGGCTTTCCACACATGTTTCGGCAAGGTTCCATTCGCATTTGGTCTCCCACTCGTTCATCCAGATTTCGACGCCAAAGGGTTCGATATGCATGTGATCTGTCCTTTTTTCAGGCGCGGGCGGCGCGATAGATGGCATTGGCGATGGCGATGTCTTCCAGACCCAGGCCCACGGACCGAAAGAAGACAGGTTTATCGACGCCCGGCAATTCGCAAGAGCCTGTGGCCAGTTCTGCCAGATCCCCTTTGACCTGTTGGGCGTTCCAGCCATGATCACGCGCCGCGATCAGCATCTCACCTGCGGTAGAGGGGGTGGTTTCGCGGTAGTCACAGTAGACTTGCGCAGCGGGCAGGAACGAGGGTGTAATCTCGTGCGCCAGAGCGACGTTGGTGCTGATCGAGGTTACCAACGCATGTGGCACAACAGCTTCCTCATCCAGCACGGGCGTTCCGGATGAGGTACAGAGCATCACTACGTCGGAATTGAGGGCTGCGGCTTCTGCGCTGGCGGCAAAAGTGATAGCCGGGCAGATTTCCTGCCACTTGGTTTGCAGTTTCTGATTGGCGGCCAGGTTCGGGGAGTAGATGCAAACCTCTTGCCAGTCTCTCAGTGTTTGTATGTGACGCCAATGGGCCTGTGCTATCGCACCGGACCCAATGATCGCTACGCGTTGGGCGGCTTTGCCAGCAAGCAGATCAACAGCCAGTGCAGTGGTTGCGGCTGTCCGCTCGGTCGTAAGACGGCCAGAATCGCACAGCATCAACGGCTGCCCGCTCTGCATAGACATCAGTATCGTCCATGCAGTGATGATGGGCCCATTCTCCTGGATAAGGTAGGGGGATAGTTTGGCGCCAAAAGTACCTGCACCGGATGCAGCCCCCAGATAGGTGATAAAGTCACCCTTGTTTTCAGGCAGCAAGGTCAGAGTTTGCGCAGGTTGCACTGCCTGCTTGCGGCCAAGCTCGGTAAAGAGCTGGCGCATCTCCTGCAGGACGTCAATTTGTGGCAACAGCTGATCGACAGCTTCGGCATCTAGAACAAGCGGATGAGAGTTCATTGCGGATTTCCTTCTTTGATGCACTTCTAAGAAATTGAACGTTCCGCCACTATCATCCTCAAGGATGATGCGCTGCGAGTCTGCTCGTGCTACTGCGGCTTCGCTGTGAGGGTGACGTGAATTACAAAGACACCGAAATCGAGAATTTGAATCGCGCCCTTTGCCGGGTGATCGAAGGCGATGGTGACGCATCGGATATGATCAAGGCAGCAGATCAGGTGCTGACGTTTTCAGCAGCCTTCTGTGTTGTTAATCGCAAGGGGCGGGCACCTGTCTATCTCGGCGACACCTATCCTGATGGTGCGGCAAAAGAGGCGGTGCAACTCTACGTTCGTCAAACCTACCTGCTGAATCCGATCTACAACGCATTTCTGGATGGTTTGCCGCCGGGTATCCATAGGATGATTGATCTGGCTCCGGATAACTGGGTTTTTGCTGCCGAAGGTTCAGAGGTTCTGATCGAGGACGGAGAGGAAATCGGGTATCGAACCCCTGGTTGGCCCGCTGGCCTGCAGGAAATGGCTCTGACAGTAGATCTGGGTGACGGAGCGATGGGGGAACTCAGCTTTGCTCGACCAGCCGAAGAGGGCGGTTTCTCATCTGATTTGGTCGATCGGTTGGCCCCATTCCATTCGTTGTTTTCAACTGCATTCCGAAGCCTCTGGTCGAGGCAATCAAAGACAGCAATCGCAAACAAACCGACCGAAGTCGTGTTGAAGGATTTTGCCAGCGACATCCTCTCTCCGCGCGAGGCCGAGATTGTCGGATTGATCCTGAAGGGCCATTCGAGCCTTTCCATAAGTCTGTCTTTGGGTATCGCTTTGCCTACAGTCAAAACTCATCGAAAGAACGCTTATTCTAAGCTGGGCATCAGCACGCAGCAGCAGTTGTTTAATGCGTTCTTGCAGTGGAATGGCAATGTTTAGAGCACTATTGACGGATCTATCAGCCGGAAGCGATCTGGTCGTCAGGCTTTACCAGCGCGTTCACCAGCAAGACGACCAAAAACGGATCCGTTGATCAGGCCAGTGCTGCCCGGATAGTCGAAAAAGAACGGCCCGAGGAGCATTTCACCGTCCTGAAAAAAGGCCCGACTGTTGCCAACGCCATCTTAGGCGAACTGGATTGCACCAGCGATAAAGCGGCATTTCCAGCGCCGATTACAATCGAATCCTAGGTGGTCATCACTGCTTTCCATTTTGCGGCGCTTTGAACAGATCTTTGCGCAGTGTCATCAATGCGCCGGGGTCAATTTTTGCCTGAATGATAGTGGTTTGGCCGGAATCAATAGCTTCTTTCAGGGCAGGACCCATGGCCCCAGGACCATCGACCCAGATACCTTTGCCTCCGCAAAGCTCAGCAAATTTGTCATAACGCGGGGATTGGATTTCCGCACCTAGCAGGCGACCGCCGTAGAACTCCTGCTGATAGGCCTTTTCGGCACCCCAGGCTTCGTTATCCAGAACGATGATTGTGATGGGCAACTGATGACTGATCGCGGTTTGAATTTCGATCATGGTGTATCCCACGGCACCATCTCCCATGATGGCAACAGTGTGTCGATCTGGCGCAGCCGCTTTGGCTCCAATCGCTGCGGCAAGGCCAAAGCCCACGAGGCCGAAATCCAATGGGGTAATCAGGCTCATGGGGGCGTAGTGCGCCAGTCGGTCGGCGGCTTGTAGACAGGTATTTCCGGTGTCGAGTGTGACAATCGCGCTTTCGGGCAGGGTATCGCGAATTTCCGCCAAAGCTCTGCGCGGATGCATAGGCAGGGTGTCAATTTCTGCTTCTTCGGCACGCTCGGTCCAAAGTGTATCCATATCGTCTTTGAACGCTTGCCGCCATGCTTCGCATTTTGGTTTTGTAGTCGTTTGGCACAAGGCCTCTGCCGTTAGCCGGGCGTCACCCTGAGCCGCTATCTCGGCGGGGAAGTATCGCCCAACCGCCGACCCTTCTATGTCCACATGAGCAATGCGGGTGTCGGCCCCGACATAGTCATTACTATGGAAAGTTGAGTTGAACCCAAGGCGCGCACCCAGAACGACCATCACATCCGCCTCTTTCGTCAGGCGGCTTGCGACGCGATTGCCTCTGGGTCCTGCTTGCCCGGCAAACCAGGGATGGCGATGTGGCATTACATCTGCATGGCCCGTCGAGGCAACCACGGGTATCTCGAGAGATTCCGCCAGACTGGTAAGGGCCTCGCGACCAGAGCTCCATTTAAAGCCGCCGCCGGCAAAGATTACGGGGCGTTCCGCTTCTGCCACCAGCGCTGCAATGGCTGCGATGTCGTCATTCGAAGCAGGTCCGGGAAGGGCGATATTTGCCGGCGCGGGATCAAAATCAGGAAGCGCTTCGGCGAACAGATCGCGCGGCACATGCAGGACAACAGGCCCACGTCGGCCCGTATTGGCCAACCGGAATGCATCCTCAAGCATAGGTACAAGCCGTGAGGGATCTGTGACCATCACCGACCGTTTGGAGATCGGAGCAAACAGCGCGACCTGGTCGACTTCCTGAAACGTGTCTTTGCATTGATCCGCGCGTGTTATGGCACCAGCAATGACCACCATGGGTGAGTAGGCCAGATGGGCCTCGGCAACTGCGGTGACGATATTGACCACACCGGGACCGGCCTGAGCACCAAGCACGACGCCAGGTTTCCCTGTCATGCGGGCCCAGGCATCTGCCATATGTCCGGCTGCGCGTTCGTCCCGTGCGCCGACATAGGCGATTTCGCCGCCTTGATACATCGCATCATAAAGTTCCAGCATCGAACCACCCAGCAGGCCAAAAACCGTGTCGATACCGTTGGCTTTGAGTACGCGATAGACGGCTTCTCCGCCGGTGATCATGTTAGTCATCACTTAATCCTCGGATCGGGGCCGCAGATTTTGCGGATCAAACAATGCGTCCTGATGAACGGTTACATTGTAGTTGCGGTTGAGTATCTGAACGGACAAACCCTTGTGCGGCGTCCCCTTACGCACGAACAACCAGCCAAGAGACTTGTCGACGGTGTACCCGTATCCACCTGAGGTGGTCAGGCCGACGGGCTGACCATTCAGCAGAACGGGTTCACCGCCGTAGATGTCGATGTTATCTGAATGTAGTTCAGCGTAAAGAAGCTCCCATCCCGGCTCTGTTGCCATCAAAGCGGTTTTCCCAAGAAAGTCGCGTCCCTCTGAAACCACGAAACGATCCAGCCCGACGTCATAGGGCCCGACATCTGTCGTCAGCTCTCCGGACGCGCGATAGGCCTTCTCCATTCTCATGCCGTTCAATGCATAGCTGCCCAGATCGGTCAGCCCATGTTTTGAACCGGCTTCAAATAGAGCGTCATAAAGTTGCGCTATCTGGGCCAGTGGTGCGTGCAACTCCCATCCAAGCTCTCCAACGAAAGACACACGCAATGCGTAGCAGGGAATTCCCGCCACGCTTATTTCTTGACCAGAAAGCCAAGGGAAAGCGGCATTTGTTAGATCTGCATCTGTCAGTTCTGACAGTATGCGACGTGACGCAGGTCCTGACAAAGCCAGCATCCCCCAATTGGCCGAGCGGTTTACGATCTGAACATCCTCATCCGGGCGGATATTCGATTTGATCCAGTCGCAGTCGGGATTGGCGCGCGCGATGGGCGACCCGGTGAAATAGCGATCCGAAGCGATGCGCCAAACCGTGATTTCGGTTTCGAAGCGTCCATTGTCCGTAAGCAGATGATTGAGGCTCATCCGGCCATCTTTTTGTGGAAGCTTGTTCGCAGACAGCCGATCAAGAAGTTTGCCTGCATCCTTGCCTGTGATCTCAAACTGGGCGAATGCGCAAAGGTCGATGAGACCCGCGGCTGCACGGGTCGCTCGGGCTTCGCGCTGGGCATTCTCGTGCCACGGTTGGTGTCCCCAGCCAATCTGCTCGACCTCGCCGACTTCACCAAAGTATCGGGGCCGTTCCCAACCGGCGACCTCGCCGAATACCGCGCCTTTTGCGGCAAGCCGATCATACAGCTGGTGCCGATTCAGTGGGCGCAACGATTGGAACTGCTTGCCGGGGCAGGGCGTATCATGGCGGCGCCTGAATTCGTCTTTGGTACGCTCAACGATGAAATGATCATCAGCGAAATTGCCATACCGGCGCGGGTCAAAACTGCGCGTGTTTATTTCGGCCTCGCCATGAACCATCCAATCAGCCAGGACTTTGCCAGCCCCGCCACCCCAGGCAAGACCAATGGAGGAGCCGCAAGACAGCCAGACATTCGGTACCTCCGACGGACCGACCAACATTCCCCCGTCCGGTGTATGGGTGATGGCTCCACGAACCACCCGTTTGATGCCAAGATCAGCCAATATCGGCATTTTATCGAATGCGATCATCAGGAAATCGCCAATCGAGTCATAGTCAGCTTCGAAAAGTTCATTCTCAGCCGCCCAAGGCGCACCATCGGGCATTTCCCATACCGTAGGACAGACGTGATCTTCGTAGATGCCGATCAGCCCGGATCTCTGCTCCTGCCGGATATAGCCACCGAAAGCATTGTCGCGCATGACCGGCAATTCCGGACGGTTTGCAAATTCGGGCACGGTGTCTGTGACCAGATAATGGTGCAGGCAGGAGACGCTGGGGATGGTCAGGCCGAACCACGCCCCGACTTGGTTAGCATATGACCCGGCAGCGATCACGACATGCTCGGCCAGCACGTTCCCTTTTTCAGTCCTGAGCAGCCACATGTCTCCTTTGCGGCTGGCGCCGACCACACGGTTATGGCGCTCGATCTTTGCGCCACGCGCCCGTGTCGCTGCCGCAAGTGCCATGGTCACACCCGATGGGTCGATATGCCCGTCTTCAAAGGTTCGCACTGCCGCTTTGACGTCATCGACCTTGTAGAATGGGTTGACCTTTGCAACGTCTTCTGGCCCCACCAACTCCATAGGCAGGTCCAGCAGTTTGCCGACCCCCATAATGGATTTCATCCAGTCCACCTCGTCATCGGTGGTCGCGATGCGAAAACCGCCGACTTCGTGCCAACCGATGGATTGGCCGGTTTCTTTTTCAACTCGTTTGTAGGTCTCGATCGACGTCTTGTTGATCCAGCTCATGATCCGGCTGCCAACCGCGTGGGCGATCTGCCCTGCGGCGTGCCAGGTTGAACCGCTAGTCAATTCAGCCTTTTCGAACAGGATCGTGTCCGTCCAGCCGTTTTCAGCTAGCTGAAATTGAGTGGCGACCCCCATGATGCCGCCACCGATGATGGCGACTTGAGTTGTGCGGATAGTGTCGCTCATGCAAACGCCTCCTTGGCGGGCTTTGTAGAGGCTTTGGCGGAAAAGCCGGTGCAAGCGATTTCGACCTCGAAACCATTCACGACGCCGGTTGTGCCCAGTGGCTCGTTGATCAAAGCCAGAGCGATGCTGCGTTCCAACCGATAGCTCCACGCCGATGACGTAACCTGCCCAACGACTTTGTTGTCGAAATAAACGGGCTCATCATGGATCGGTATTGCGTTTGGATCGTCGAACAGCAGGGAAACAACCTGTTGCTTTGCTGCCTGATCCTGCAGGGCATTTTCACCTACAAATCCTGTGCCAAAGGCGCAGAACTTTGCCAGTCCGGCCTCAAGCGGCGTGATGCCGGGCGACAGTTCATGACCAAACGCGCGAAAACCGCTTTCGATACGCAAAGAGCCGCTGGCGTAGAGACCCGCATGTTCCGCACCTGCCTCTGTCAGCGCATCATGAGCCGCCATCGCCATGTCGGAGGGGATATAGAGTTCATACCCTTCTTCGCCGGTGAAACTCAGGCGACCGGCCCAACCGCTGGCCAGACCAATTTCAACCGGTGCAAATTGAAACCGTTCTAGTTCCGGAACTTGCATGGATGTTGTGGCTTGCAGGATTTCCCGTGCCTTGGATCCAGCGAGGCCCAGGATGGCATAGCCACTTGTAACATCGGTGAACTCGACCTGAAAACGGCCCCGCGTTTCGCGCATCCGTTTGAGATCACGCACAACTTCGCCTGCGCCGCAGATCAGTAGATATTCATCTGAACCATGTCGCTGAACTGTGACATCGCTTTCAACGCCGCCACGGGCGTTCAGGATCTGGCTATAGGCGATCCGACCGGATGGGATATCCATCTGTGCTGCGCAAAGATGGTTGAGAAAGGCGCAGGCGTCCGGCCCTTGCACCAGGATTTTCCCAAAGGCGGATTGATCCAGAATGGCCGCACCGGTGCGACACGCTTGAACTTCCTGTCCCACCTGATCTCGCCAGGCAGGTATGCCAAAGGTCAAAGGCAAATGCGCTGCTTCCCCACCGAAATGCACCGCACGTTCCCAACCTCCACGCGCTTCGAAGCGAGCGCCCGCCGCTTGCAGTCCTGCATGGATTGGTGATCGGCGCTGGCCACGCGCGGTTTCCATAGACCGGCCGGGGTGGGGGTTGTCATAGTGCCGACCCAGCACTTCGGGTATTCGCGCCTCCAAAGCACCCAGCACGTTCATCTCCGGGCTGAACCGGCGAATATCGGCTTCGTTCAGCTCCATCGTCGGTTCACCCGCAATGATCCATTCCGCCATGGCTTTGCCCGCCCCACCGGCGAGCGCGATACCGGTGGAATTCATACCTCCCATCAGGAACAGGCCGGGAACTTCGGGGCTTTCCCCAAGCATGAACTGACTGTCCAGCGTAAAGCTCTCAGGTCCGTTCAGCAGCATCCGCACCTCAGCCTTTTCCAATGCAGGAATGCGGCGTAGCGCGTTCTCCATCATCGGCATGAAGTGGTCCCAATCCTCGTCCAGAAGATCAAAGCTGAAATCAGCAGGTAAGCGATCCAGTGGCAGGCCCTTCGCGTGTGGTTCAAACGAACCAACCAGCAATCCTTCTACGTCGTCGCGGGCGTAAAGGAACGCATCCTGATCATTCAGCGTTGGCAGATGCGCGCCTTTGCCAAGCGCCTGAATCTCTGGCAGAGGTTTTGTCAGGATGTAGAAGTGTTCGCAGGCATAAAGAGGCATGTGCGCGCCCGCCATTGCGGCCACTTCACGCGACCACAACCCGCAGGCGATCACTACCTCGTCGGCTTCGATAACATGGTCGCCGATTTTAACCCCGGATATCCGACCGTTGTTCTTTTGCAGACCAGTTACGCGAGTATCTTCGAATATCTGAACCCCGCGCGCCCGCGCGCCTTTGGATAATGCCAACGCCACATCTGACGGGTTTACACGACCATCAGCCGGCGACCAGACCGCCCCGATTACATCGTCCACTTCGATCAGAGGCCAAAGCTCTTTTGCACGTCTGGGGTCGACCACTTCGGCTTCAAGCCCGAAGGCTCGGCCCAGTGAAACCTGACGCTTGATGTTGGTCAGCCGGTCTTCATTGGTCGCAAGCGTCAGAGAGCCGGTTTGCGTCCAGCCTGTGGCCTGACCGGTCTCAAGCTCCAACTCTCCATACAAATCAATCGAATAGTTGATCAGTTTGGTCAGCGTAGCAGATGGCCGCAGGCGCCGAACCAGACCAGCCGCATGCCATGTCGTGCCTGAGGTGAGTTTGGAACGCTCAAGCACCACGATGTCCTTTCGGCCTTCACGCGCCAAATGATAGGCAATCGAACATCCGATGACACCGCCCCCGATCACAACGGTGCGCGCTTGATTGGGAAGCTTCATAGAAGAACTCCGTCGCGGATGAGGTCTGAAATGGTGTCGCGGAAATGGTCGACGGCCTCATCGATCAGTTCAGGTGTGTGTGGCAGACCGGTGACGCAGGAGGTAAAGGACATGAAATCGACGCCACGGGACAGCAGCCCATCCCTCAGCCCTTTGACCAGTTGTGGAGAGGTCCGGCGGATTGCGGCGGCATCCAACCCATCAATCGTGGTCCCGCCGAAATAGAGATGGCAGGTAGAACTGTCGCCATAGGCCAGCGCCTCTACCTCCAAATCACCGAACACTTTGTTGAACCCGTCGCGCAGACGGTTCGCCATGGCATCTGCGTGGTTCTGAACATCGCCAGTAGAGAGAATTTCCATCGCTTTCACGGCCCCGGCCGCAACCATAGGGGCGGCATTGAACGTGCCCTTGTGACTGACTGGCGGTGACAGGCCATCACGCATTTCACCGGGGCTCAGCAAATCCATGATGTCAGCTCTGCCAACGACAGCGCCACCGGGCAGCCCCCCGGTCGCCACTTTGGCCAGCGTTGTCAGATCGGGGGTCACTCCATCGCGTGACTGACGTCCACCCGGTGCCCAACGTAACCCCGTGATGACTTCGTCGAAGATAAGCACATGACCCGTTTTCGAAGTCAGTTCACGGATGCCGCTCAGAAAACCTTCTGGCAGGGGCACGGAGCCATAATTTGCACCCGACGCTTCCACAAAGATGGTGCCGATCTCGCAATCGTTCTCGAGTGCGTCGGAAATCACTTGCAGATCGGGTTGTGTTACGACGGCCAGATTGCTCACGACTTGGGGAACACCGAGTGAAGGCGGCGAGTTGGTTCCGGGTTTTGACCCTTTCAGCAACATATCGTGCCAGCCATGGAAATGACCGTCTATGCGTAGCACTTTGTCCCGACCTGAATGCGCCCGTCCCAACCTAAACGCTAGCATCGTCGCCTCGGTGCCTGATCCGGCGAAGCGCACCCGTTCAGCTGATGGGAACAGGCGACAGAGCCATTCGGCCCATTCCACCTCTAGCGGGTGGCAATCGGCGGTGTAGGGCATCCGTGTCATCTGTCGTGCGACAGCTTCGGCAATTTCAGGATGCGCATGACCCAGAATTTGGCTGGCTGCACCGAGTTTAAAATCTATATACCGCTTACCTTCTACGTCCCACTTTTCAGCGCCCTTTGCGCGTTCGAAGTAGATTGGATAAGGCTCCCGGTAGCGCAGTTCGTGGCTGACACCGCCAGGAAGGCACTCTCTGGCGCGTTGGCAGAGGACGTGATTGTTCATGAAAGACGCCCCATTTGTGCTCGTGTCAGCCGGATATCGAAGCGTGCTCTGAGCTTTCGATCCAGATCGTCGGACAGGTGAGCCGGGTAATGGTGATCAAGTATTTCGCGGGCTTTCTGTCTGGCCACATCACCCACGCGCAAGGCACCATCTTCCTGCCATTCACGCGGACTTCGGCGGTCACCGACCTCTGGGTAGAAGTAGTCGGATTTCATGCGGTTGAATGTGTGTTGCTCGCCCAGATAGTGGCCTTCGCCCCTGCAGACCGAGGCAATGACGTCAGCAGCGATGTTCTCTGGCGTGGCCTCGACGCCGCGGATGGTGCGCAGGATGTTTCCAAGCAGGTCATTGTCGCTGACGTAAGCGGCATGGCTGACCCCCAATAAGCTAGACATCATGCCTGCGGCCTGCGTGACGATGTTGGAACCGGCATGTGCTGCCATCGTTACGGCAAGGGATTTTTCTGCCCCGTACTGGGCGTCCAATCTTTTCGCATCCGTGATCCCCGCGATCGAGCTTGTTGGCAGGTTCCAGTGTCGCCCCATTTGCGCAGCGCCCGCCATCAGGATGGCCTGCTCGCCACCGCCGCCGCACATGGAGCCCGTGCGCAGATCAGCTACCAGTGGTTTGGGTGCAAAGATCGCCTTCACGTTCGGATCGACCAAACGGGCAAACACCAGACCCGCCAGTGTCTCGGCAACAGCCTGAACAAGGGAGCCCGCTATCGTTGCCGGGCTTGTGGCTCCGGCTTGGCCGGCGCTGATAAGCTGCACAGGAAAGCCCGCAGTGATGGCAGCCTCGAGAACGTCACAGGCTTCTTCGGCAAAGCGCATCGGAGGAACCACGTGGCACACCATGACGGTTAGGAACGGTCGCGCTCGGAATTCTGCTTCGCCTCCCGCAATCTGGTAACAAAGCTCGGCGATCTCGGGGACATTCTGAGGTTCAGTGATTGAGATCGACACGTGCTTGGAGGTTCCGCTCAGGCACGCGAAGGCAGTGTTCAGATCCATCGCCGCATTGTCATCGATATCGCGGGCAACCACCGGTCGGCTGAAGTGATGGATGTTTTCCATCCGATCGACAATCCGCGCAGCGTCATAGAGATCCTGCAATGTAGAATCGCGATATTCGTGTGTTTCGAGATCGAACACACCTGGCGCGGCACCTCCGGTGGACATATGAACCCGCGCGCCTTCGATCCTCAGGTCATTTTCAGGCACCTGTCCGCAGAGAGTAAAGCCACGTTGGGCGCCCTCAATCGCCCATTTGACCAGATCGCGGGGAAGCAGTAGGCGATCATCATCTGTAGTCTGTCCACCTGCTGCAACGACCTGTTCGATCATCGATGGGGTGGCCTGGCTCAGGCCGAGCGTTTCCAGCAACTGAAAGGCCGTCTCTTCGATGAGTGTAGCTTCGGAAGGGGACAGGGGTTTGAAGCGCCCGCTTTCCAATCCCGGCCAGACCGGAGGATTGTCCTCAGGCGCCTTAGCCTGTTGAATCCGGGACTTGCGTCCTCGTCGTTGTTTAGTCTCGCTCATCGGTTGACCGATCTCTTTTGGCTTAGCCAAAGCAGACCATTGATTTGCTGACTTTACAAAGACAGCTTTCTCAGCAACAGATGAGTAAAACTTGACAGTTCTTTGCTATGTTGCCGTCTCTTTCAGCTCTTCGTGCCTTTGATGCAGCCGCCAGGCTGGGCAGTTTTCGTGCCGCTGCCGAGAACCTTTCGGTTAGCGCAACGGCGATCAGCCACCACGTGCGCGGGCTGGAGGAGTACTTGCAAACATCTCTTTTTGACAGGGTAGGGCGCAATGTCACTCTGACTGAAGATGGCAAGCGGCTTGCTGATGCGACTGCTTCTGCGTTCACCACTTTGCAGGATGCGATCGAGAGTTTCCGGACCGTGCCACGCAGGTCGGTTCGGATAGCGGCCGGTCCCATATTCACTGCGCGGTGGCTGATGCCGCGGATCAGTGATTTTTGGGCACAGCATCCGGGTATCGAGCTTGAATTTGTTCCCAGTTATCGCCCCGGGGAATTTCAGCAAAATCATGCGGATATCGTTATCCGATGGGACCGCCTGAGCGAAATGCCCGGCGAGGCGGTGAAGCTGCTGGAACTGCAACCCATTGCTGTTGCCAGCCCCGAGTTTGTCGAGAGGTTCGGCCCCTTTGAGCAACCTTCTGATCTGCTAAGCGTTCCGATCCTGCATCAACGAAATCACTGGGGTTGGATCGACTGGTTCTCGGCGCAGAATGTCAGAATTCAAGGAACCCCGCGTGGCGCAGTCTTTGAAGATGCCAACGTGCTGATCCGGGGCGCGGCAGAGGGGCAGGGTGCCATTGTGGGCTGGCTGCCATTGATAGATCAGGATCTGAAGGATGGGAGAGTCGTCCGTCTGTTTTCGGAAGAGATGCCGCCGACACACGGTTATTTTGTCCAGCAGAGAGATGGCGCAAGTACTCGACGAGAAACCCGCATTGCGTTCGAATGGCTTTGCGGATTTGGACCATCGAGCCAATCAGAGCATATTCTGAGTTAGATGTAGATTTCTGACGTGAGCAATGCACATGCGGCAATACTCACGTCAGGTCTTATGTGTCGAACAAGGCTGGCTGTCCGCTATTCGGTAACGCCCAGCCCGTCGGTCGAGAGATCATCCAGTTTGGGCATGAGCCTCAGAAGTTCACTGGCATATTCGGTTTGCGGATTGGCAAACAGTTCGTTGGTCTCTTGCAGCTCAACCACCTTGCCCTGCTTCATCACGGCCACCCGGTCGCACATCTGGCGCACCACTGGCAAATCGTGACTGATGAACAAAAGTGTCAGGCCAAGATGCTCCTGCAGGTCCTTCAAGATGTTCAGGATCTGCGCCTGAATCGACACGTCCAGCGCGCTGGTGGGTTCGTCGCAGATCAGGAACCGGGGTTGCGTAGCCAGAGCCCGCGCAATCGATATCCGCTGCCGCTGACCGCCCGAAAACTCATGCGGATACTTCAACCCGGCCTCGTGACCCAGCCCCACCTGATCCAGCAACTCGTCAACACGGCGTTTGATATCTGCCCCATCCATCAGTTTGTGATGGCGGATCGGCTCGGCCACGATGTCATCCACCCGCATACGGGGGTTGAGCGACGAATACGGATCCTGGAAGATCATCTGGATATTCTTGCGATAAGCATCCAGAGCGGCCTTGTTAGTCAGATCACTGACCGTTTGACCTTCGAATTTGATCGTGCCGCCGTCCACGGGGTAGAGCCCAGCAATCATGCGTGCGACGGTGGACTTACCCGAACCGGATTCTCCGACAACACCAAACACCTCTCCTGCGCGGATATCGAAGCTGACTTCGTCAACCGCGGTGAAATAGGTGCGATCCCACGGCAATAGGCCGCGCCGCTGCAGGAACTTCTTGGTCAGGTTGCGGATTTCGAACACCGGTTTGCTGGCGTCATTCTCCACTTTGGGCCAGTGCCTGGCCATATCCTCAATCGCGAACCGAGTTTCACGACCGCCATAACTGATCTGCGGGAAGCGGTGCAGTTTTAGTGTCGGGCGCGGCACGGCAGCGATCAACGACTTTGTATACTCGTGGCTCGGCTGGCCCATAACCCGTGAGGTCGGGCCGGTTTCAACCACCTTGCCCGCATACATCACCGTCACCTTGTCCGTCGTATCCGCGATCACACCCATATCGTGTGTGATCAGGATAACGCCGACCTGACGCTCCTGCGCCAGTTCCTTGATCAGGTCCAGAATTTGCGCCTGAACGGACACATCAAGGGCCGTGGTCGGTTCGTCCGCGATGATTACATCCGGTTCGGTACACAAGGCCAACGCAATCACAACACGCTGCCGCATTCCGCCTGAGAACTGGTGCGGGTACTGATCCAGTCGCGTGTCCGGATCAGGGATGCCGACCCGGTCGATCAGGTCGCGTGCACGCTGGTTCGCCTCGGCATCGGTTCCGCCCAGATGGGCCTGGATCGTCTCAACCAGTTGCTCACGCACAGTGAATAACGGGTTCAGCGAGGTCAGCGGATCCTGGAAAATCATCGAGATCTTCTTGCCGCGCAGGCTACGCATCGCGTCGGCATCCAGACCGCTGATCTGGTCGCCGCTCAGCTTGATGGTGCCGCTTGCAATCCGGCCGGGCCGGTCCAGCAGACCCATAATGGCCGCACCGATGGTGGATTTACCCGCACCGGATTCGCCCACCAGACCGTGGATTTCGCCCGGCTCAACAGACAGGTCCACATGGTCCACGGCGGTGAATAATTGGCGGCGCGTCGGGAATTCGACCGTCAGGTCATTGATCGTCAGAAGGCTCATGTAATCACCGCAGCTTGGGGTTCAGCGCGTCGCGCAGCCAGTCGCCCAGCAGGTTGACCGAAAGGGCCAGCGCCAGAAGGGTGCAGGCCGGGAAGAACAGGATCCACCACTCACCCGAGAACAGGAAACCCTGCCCGATACGGATCAGTGTGCCCAGTGACGGTTGCGTCGGAGGTGCACCCACGCCCAGGAAGCTGAGCGTTGCCTCGGCAATAATCGCCAGTGCCAGCGAGATCGTGGCAATCACCAGAACTGGGCTGAGCACGTTGGGCAGAATGTGACGGAACATGATCGGGAAAGAACCCCGCCCGATCAGGCGTGCGGCCTGAACGTATTCCTTGTTCTTTTCCACCAGAGCCGCACCACGCACGACCCGGGCGAACTGCACCCAATCTGACAGCGCGATTGCAATGATCAGAACATAGATCGCCATCTCGTTCCGGTATTCCGGGGGTGTCACCCCCTTGGCGATACCAAAGATCAGCATTGCCACGAGGATTGCAGGGAAAGTCAGCTGCACATCTGCGACCCGCATGATGAAGGTTTCGATCCAACCGCCGTAGTAGGCGGCAATCAGACCAAGGATCACGCCAATGATCATGGCGAGCAGAACAGCAGCGGCTCCAACAAACAGCGAGATGCGCAAACCATATAGGATGGTCGAAAACACGTCCCGCCCCTGATCATCCGTACCCAACAGGAATGTATCCTGCGTAAAGGCATTTGGCGTGCCCGGAGGAGTAAAACCGTTCATCAGGTTCAGGGTCGCCGGATCGAACGGGTTATAGGGCGCGATCAGCGGAGCGAATATGGCCGCCAGTACCAGGATCACAACCACCAGCGAAGCGATGATAGCGACTGGCGAATGACGGAATGACCATGCAAAGTCGCTGTCCCAGAATTTGGCAAAACGCGACTTGGCGGGGGCTTTTGGGGTTTCGATAGTATCGGTCATGTGGCCCTCGCGTCGACACGCAGGCGCGGGTCAATGGCATAGTAGAGAAGATCCACGATCAGGTTGATCGTAACGAACATGACCGAAATCAGCATCAGATATGCGGCCATGACGGGGATATCGACGAACTGGATCGCGTTGATGAACAGCAGACCGACGCCCGGCCACTGGAACACCGTCTCGGTGATAATGGCGAAGGCGATGATCGAGCCCAGCTGCAATCCGGTGATGGTGATCACGGGAACCAGAGTGTTCTTCAGCGCGTGGCGGAAGTTGATCACCCGATCCGACAACCCACGGGCACGGGCAAACCGGACATAATCAGCACGCATCACCTCAAGCATTTCCGACCGAACCAGACGCATGATCAGCGTCATTTGGTAAAGACCCAGAGTGATAGCAGGCAGGATCAACGCCTTGAGGCCCGAGGCCGTTAGGAAGCCGGTGGACCAGCCGCCAATCATAACGGTTTCGCCCCTCCCAAAGCTGGGGAGGAGGTCTAATTCCACCGAGAATATGTAGATCAATAATATCCCGATTAAGAAGGTGGGCAGGGATACTCCGATCAGGGATACGGTCATGATGACATTCGCGGCAATCCCTTGTCGTCGGATGGCGGTGAATACCCCCAACGCGATCCCCATGGTGATTGCGAGAAAACCTGAGACAAAGGCCAGCTCTAATGTCGCGGGCGCGCGTTCGGCAATAATCGTCGAAACTGGTCGTCCCTGACGATAAGAGACACCGAAATTGCCCTGAACGGCACCTTTCAGAAACTTGAAGTACTGAACCGGAAACGGCTGATCCAAGCCAAGCTCAGTCCTGAGCCGGTCGATATCAGCCTGAGTGCGTTCCTGACCCAGCATGTTGTCGATTGGATCACCGACAAAACGAAACATCGAAAATGCAACCAGACCCACGACCAATAGCACGATCACGGATTGGAACATCCTTCGGACGATATATGCGAACATTCATTTTCCCCGTTGATCCGCCTGTCTATGCTTTCCCCGACCGGATGGTCAAGCAATCGCTATAGGGAAACGACAGGAAAGTGTGGCTTTCCGGCATTGCGGTTCTGAGAAGGCCGATGCTTTCCAAACTTGGTGCTTTTGGTCGGCACATTCTTGGTTTGTCTGACTATCGGGTGGGCACCGTTATTGAAGACAATACCCACCTGATCGAACAAAGGTATCTAGTTCACTGTAACCCACCGCAGGATAAAGAAGTTATCCGGTCTTTGGGTCAGTTCGATGTTGTTGCGCGTGCCCCAGACGAGTGGCTGGACATATAGTGGCACATAGACCTGTTCATCCTGAATGATCTGCGCGACCTCGTCCAGCATGGCCTGACGTTTACCCTCATCCAGTTCCGACTGGATCATCGGAAGCAGTTCATCGACACGCGCATTCGAAAAGCCGCCAAAGTTCCAGCTGCCCAGTTTCTTTTCCTCGTTGGGCGTTGCAACCAGGAATCGCACCGGGTGTTCTGCATCGAAAGTTCCCGGGCTCCAGCCGAGTAGGTACATATCGTAGTTATCTTCACGAAGTTCGGGCCAGTAGTTGCGTACAGGCATCGCATCAAGCTCCGCCTTTAGCCCGATCTGAGCCAGCATGCTGACGACGGCCTGACAAACAGCTTCGTCATTCAGATAGCGATCATTGGGGCATTTGAGGCCGAAGGAGAAGCCATCCGGATATCCGGCCTCTGCCAACAAAGCTTTGGCACCTTCCACGTCAAAAGCCGGGCGATCCGAGTTTGCGTCGGAATAGCCACTCATCGCTGGACTGACCAGTTGCGAGGCTGCTTCGGCATTCCCGCGCATGATGGTGGCAAGGATCGCATCGACATTCACCGCCTTTGCAACCGCCTGACGGACGCGTGCGTCCTGAAACGGATTAGGTTTGCCCGCATCGTCGGTGTATTTGAGAGTCTCTGCTTCGTGGTCAAAACCCAGCATGATCACGCGAGCTTCGATACCCTGAATGACGTCAACATCCCCATTACCTTGCAATCGCGCTACGTCCTGAATTGGCACAGGGTTGATCATGTCAACGTCGCCGGACAACAGCGCAGCGACCGCAGTGGCAGGGTTCTGGATCGGGTTGAATTCCGCGCGTGTCAGGTTGTGTTCAGGTTCGCCCCACCAACCCTCGAACGGTTCAAGAACCGTGCGCAACCCCGGCTCTCGCGCAGTTACCTTGAATGCCCCGGTTCCGTTAGAGTTGATCGTCGCATAGTTGCCGGTTTCCTTGTCCGGAAGTGCTGCATCATTTGCTTCGGTCCAGCCCTGATCCATAATCATCCAATTCGCGATCGAAGACGGGAACAAAGGGTTCGGGGCAGTGGTCATGAAGTCGACCGTGTAGTCATCTACCACTTTCACTTCGCTGATCGGTGCGAACCAGCTGCGTGTGTCTGCGACTTCGTCGGAGGCGCGCTGATAACTGAACAGGACGTCCTGCGCGTCAAACGTGCTGCCATCATGAAAGGTGACACCCTCTCGCAGCTTGAAGCGCCATCCTTCACCATCCCCGATTGGTTCCCAGCTGACCGCAAGCGCCGGTTCCACGCTCATATCCTTGCCGCGACGAACTAGCCCCTCATAGACGTTGTTGAGAAATCCCAACACCGCGGCAGAGTTCACCGCATGCGGATCCATCGTTTGCGGATCAGTAGTTGAGGCCCATTTGAATTCCGCGGACTGCGCCGCGCTGGCAAGCATCATGGTCAGGCCGATGGCACTGTTCCTGAAGATCATGGCGAAAACTCCCTGTTTATTCAGCAAGTGTTCTCGGTTTTTGTTGATTGGTAAAGAAAATCTCAATTCGAGATCACGCGCCTGTTACTGCGAAAAGAATGTTTCAGAGAAATCGGTATCTGAAACGGAAAAAAGACAGGGCGCGAAATCGCGCCCTGTCTCGCAGTTCAACTATGAACTTTAGTTCAGTGTGAAATACTTGAACTTGGCTGTATCGTCCGGCGCAACACCGGTACCAACATCCGACTTCATGCCCCAGTTCAGCACCTGATGGTGGATCGGGATGTAAAGCTGTTCATCCTGAACAACCTGCCAGATTTCGCCAATTTGCTTGTCACGTTCAGGCAGGTTGGTTTCCGATGCCAGTGCTACGATCTTCGCATCCAGATCAGGGTTGCTATAGCGCGTACCATTCCACGATCCGTACTTTTCACCCTTTGTGTGAACCAGGAAGTTGAAGATGTATTCCGAGTCATAAGTCGGAACGCCCCAACCCAGCATGTAGAAGTCGGTTTCCAGGTTGTTGATCAGCGGGAAGTGCTGTGCCTTTGGTTTGGCATCCAGATTCACAGTGATCCCAATTTGCGCCAGCATGCCAACGGCTGCCTGACAGATCGCCTCATCATTGATGTAACGATCATTCGGGCAGTTCAGCGTGATCGAGAAACCGTCAGGATAGCCTGCCTCAGCCATCAGTGCCTTGGCACCTTCGATATCCGTCGAGGACGAACCGTCCATGGTCTCATCCCAGCCGTTGACGAACGGTGGTGAGATCATGCCGGCAGGCGCCGACTGGCCGCGCATCACAACCTGTTTGATTGCATCGCGGTTGATCGCTTTTGACATCGCCTGACGCACGCGTACGTCGGACAGTGGGTTCTTGCCATCGACGTTGTCAGACGACAGATCTGCATCACCCATGTTCATACCGAAGAAGATCACGCGGTTCTGTGGTGCCGTACGAACATCCAGGCCATCGGTACCCGAAACACGCTGAAGGTCTTGCACTGGTACGTCCTGGATGAAGTCCACCTCACCCGACAACAAGGCCGCAACACGGGTTGCCGCGTTTTGGATCGGTGTATAGACGATTTCAGTTACCTGCATCGGGAACTCGTCTTTACCCCAATAGTTCTCGTTTGCCGCCAGAACAGTTTTCACATCAGGCTCACGGCTGACCAGTTTGTAGGGGCCAGTGCCGTTTGCATTTTTGGCGGCATAGGTGTCTTCGCCGCCCTCATAGTCCTGCACCTTGACGGCGTTGTTTGCCTCGGCCCAGCCTTTGTCCATCATGAACATGTTGGTCAGGTTGTTGGGCATGATCGGGTTCGGACCATCGGTTTCGATTTCGACGGTGTATTTGTCGGTCGCGCGAACCTCTTTGACTGACGCCAGAAGTTCTTTGTAGTCGGAATCTGGCGTCATCGCGCGGTTTAGCGAGAACACAACGTCGTCACTGTCGAACTCGGCACCATCGTGGAATGTGACGCCCTCACGCAGCTTGAAAACCCAGATGTTTGGATTTTCTTCCGACGGGCCCCATTCAGTGGCCAGTGCAGGAACCATGGCACCGGTCATATCGCGCATGACCAGCGGCTCCATGATCTGGTGTGCCAGAGCAGAAGTCGGACCTTCGTTCTGTGCGTGTGGATCAAGTGTCAGAGCATCGCCAGCACGTGCCCAGCGCAGCGTTTCTGCTGATGCGCCTGCTGCAAGCAGCGCCGTTGCACTGGCAGCAAGCATCAAATTCTTCAGGACCATTTTTAGTCTCCCCAAGTTTATTTATATGAACCGCACCACGATGCGGGTGACCGATTATTCCGGCCAACATGCGCCTGATCATCCAAATCAATCAGAAAGTTGCAACAACAGAATTTCGGGACGTGAATTGAAAGTACTGGTTAAGAAGAAGATATGAGGGCGTGAGACTAGGGGGTTGCTGTATTGGCGGGTTTGATGGTCGAGCGGCCAAAACTCAATGTCGGAGGTGTATTCGGTTTAATATTTTTTTGTGTTCAGCACATGGCTACCGGGTCGCTTGGGTGACCTACGTCCTGCCTGATTAAGTCGTCTATAACTCTGGAGTGGGTCAACAGGCGCGTTCGATGCGGCAACCAGCGATGCTGATCAGAAGGGACTCCCAGGCATTTTCTTGAGACCCCGCAATCGGAGTGTTTCCCCGCCCGTTCTACCCGGGCAGGTTCTAGCAGGGGGTTTCGATGGCTTTCTGCACCAAAGAAGTTTACTGGCGCATGCGCTTGTTTTGCGGATCGTATTGGGCAGGGGAATGCCTTGTGGCTTGGTAAGTTTCACCCAGCACACAGATTTCGCATTGTTCCCCCATCGCGATGGTTCCACGCTGAATATAACCCAGCACAAGCATCTTGCCTGTTCGTGCGCCATTCGTTGCTGAGGTGATGTATCCGACGGTTTGGTTTTCCTTGAGGATTGGCTCAGAGGCCAGCGGCCAAGGCGAAGGAGTGGTGACTTCCAGTCCAACCCACTCCCAGTCGGCAGCGCTGATTCGTTGATTTAACAGTGCGGATTTTCCCCGAAAGTCGCCCTTGTCAGGCTTGGCGAAAGCATTCAGGCCTGCATCAAACAACGTGTATTCAGTGCCAAAATCCGAACCCCACCCATGATATCCCTTTTCGATCCGCATTGAGTTCAACGCGTAAGATCCAAATTGGGTAACCCCGAATTTCGCGCCTTCGGACATGATCGATTGATAGAGCGCAGGCAGATCAGAGCTCGCGACATGCAGCTCCCACCCAAGTTCTCCGACATATGAAACTCGCATCGCGATGACATCGATGCCGGCGAGCTGTATTTCCGCGATAGACATCCACGGTGCCGCCTCAGCCGAAAGATCTGCATCAGTCAGTTGAGCCAGAAGATCCCTAGATTTTGGTCCCATGACCATAAGCGCACCGTCTTTTGCATGGCCGTGCGAAAGGGTAACGCCGTGTTCAGGCAACATCGCACTCAACCAGTCGAAATCCCGAAGGCTTGCGAGCGTTGGGCCACACAGCAGGAAGCGGTCATTGGATAACCGGGCGATGGTCGCCTCAGACCAGATGCGCCCTTTTGGTGTGAGCATATAGCTGAGTTTTATGCGACCTGGCTTGGGTATCGTTCCGCAAAATACACGGTCCAGATAGGCCTCGGCACCAGGGCCTTCTACAGTGAACTTGGTGAAACCACCATGATCCATCACACCCACGGATTCGGCGACTGTCAGGCATTCTTGGCGAACGGCGGCGTGCCACGGTTCCTCGTGAAAACTCAGTTTGCCGGTATCGGGACATTCGTTTGTTTCAAACCAGAATGCGCGCTCCCAACCAGCGATCTGGCCCATGACCGCACCTGATGATTTCAATTGTTCGTACAATGGCGTCCTTTGCACTGGTCGCCCCGAGGCCATGTTTCGATGCGGGTAGGGGATCGCATATTGCAGATCATAATGTTCAGATGCGCGTGCGTGGGCGTAGTCGGGTGTCGCCCATTCACCAAAGCGGCGGGGGTCCCACGCGGCAAGATCCCATTCCGTTTCACCTTCGGTAATCCACTCGGCCATTGCCTTGCCGATGGCCGCAGAGTGCGTAATGCCGATCTGAACGCCCGTCGCATGGTAGAAATTGGGTGCCCCTGCTGCAGGACCGACAAGGGGCAAAGCATCTGGTGCATAGGCAATAGGTCCGTTGACAAAGCGCTGGGCACCGGCCTCGGCCAGCAGCGGGACATGGACAATCGTGTCTTCCAGCACCTCAAGAATGTCTTCGACACTATCCGGAAACAACTGATGGGCAAAATCATCGGGGGGACCGTCTTCAGGCCATGCAGGGCGACCAGCGTGAGCATAGGATCCCAACAGGAACGCATTCCGCTCACGCCGCAGATAGAAGCGGATGTCAGGGTCTCGCACCAAAGGGAACAGTTCAGGGTGCTCTTCCAGCGCTGCCAGAGGTTCAGTGACCAGATACTGGTGTTCCAACGTAATCACTGGTGTTTTCAACCCTGCCATCTCTGCGATTTTTGCACCGTAAAACCCTGCAGCGTTGATGACGATTTCGGCGGTAATTTCGTCATTGGCTGTTGAGACTATCCATTCGCCATTTGGCTTGCGGGCAATACTGGTGACCGGTGAAAACCGCCGAACTTCAGCACCCAGTTCTCGCGCGCCCTTGGCCAACGCCTGTGTAAGCTGGCTGGGATCAATGTCGCCCTCGTAAGGATCCATGATACCACCCAATACAGTGTCATCCGGCGACCAGAACGGATGCATCGCGTCCATCTCGGAAGGGCTCAGCCGATGCAGATCGAACCCCGCGCTGCGGGCGATGCCTTCGATATGACCGAAGAGTTCCATCCGCTCTTTTGTGTGGGCAGGCCAAAAGGCGCCGGTATGCCGATAGGTGATCGGGCTATCTACTTTCTCGGCCAGATCTTTGTACATCTGCCAGCCATAATTTCCGGCCCGCATACCAAGCCACGAGGTTGCGTAGGTCGGAATGTTGCCCGCAGCGTGCCATGTTGAACCGCTGGTCAGTTCGTCCCGTTCCAGCAGAAGAGTATCTGTCACCCCGGCCAAAGCCAGATGATATAAGATTGAGCAACCGACAGCTCCGCCACCGATGACAACAACGCGCTTATGTGAATTCATGAACGATCCTATGATAGTTTGATGTCAAAGGCGGCTCGAATGGCCGCTTCGCGATCTGATGGCAGGTGATCGGGTGGTTCATCCGTCAGCTGGGCAACTTTGTCTCGGGCGCGATCTACAAGATCAGGGCTGCCCGCATCTTGCCAATCCTGTACACTTTTCCGATCCGCAAGCGATGGGTAGACGTACTCGCTTTTCATCCGAGCAAGGGTCTGGGCCTCGCCCAGAAAATGCCCCGGTCCGCATGCGACGGCTTCGATCATCTCCAGATCAAGTGCGTCGTCCGTCAGTTCCACTCCACGAACAGATCGTAGAATGGCGCCACACATGTCATCGTCAATCACTAATGCCTCGGGTGAGGCCACCATCAGTGAACCCAGCATTCCAACGCTGAGGTTGATCATGTCAGCACCCGCCTGAGCAGCCAGAGCCACGGTGTATCCCTTTTCGTATCCGGCCTGAGCATCCGGTACCTTGGAATCCGTCATGCCTGCCGAAACGGTTGAGGGCAGGCCAAGGTTCAGCAGCAACTGAGCAGCGGCAGCATTGGCAACAGCGGCTTCTCCGCTACCACCGGTCATCGCGCCAGTACGCAAATCACTGATGAAGGGCATGAATGCGAGAATTGTTGGAAACCCGGGCTTGAGAACATTTGCAACTACGATCCCGGCCAGAGCCTCTGCCAATCCTTGCGCCAGAGCACCTGCGAGTGTCACGGGGCTGGTCGCACCTGCTTGTGCTGCCGTACAAATCTGCAGTGGCATACCCGCATCTATTGCGGCCTTCATGATCTCAAGACCTTCTTGCGCAAATCGCAACGGCGAGACCGCATGGACAATTACGCCCATGCAAAACGGTTGCCGCCTGAACGCATCATCCTGTCCCAGCGCCATATCGAACATAGCGGCTACGCTCTGCACATGGGTGGCGTTGTCAAAACTTATACCGATGGGTTTTGGGCATGCTTTGAGGCAGGCAAAGCCGGTATTTAAGTCCAGTTCCCAGGGCGAAGGCATGTCTCTGGCAACGATCGGACGAACGCCATAGTGGATGTTCTCCGCGCGACCAACGATCTGCATGAGCTGATAGAGGTCAGCGAGTTTGGCTTCGCGGAATCCACCAGCTTGATCCGGAACTTCCACGGCAGCACCGCCGGTGCCGATATGCACGTTTCCACCGCCGACGGTCAGACCCAAATCCTCGACAAATCCCGGAATGCTCACCCGGCGCGCCGCCTTTGCGATTATTTCGTCCACCATGGTTTTGGGAAAACAAATCCGGCCGTCGTCGCGTAGGTTGGCACCGGCTTCAATCGCGAGGGCGGTGATATCGGCCGGGCAATCTGCCATTCCAATCTTCTCAAGTATCGAAAAC
>NZ_SMMF01000958.1:26414-31080 GCF_009711355.1 Roseibium sp. RKSG952
GGTTCCTGAATAACCCTTTTCCGTCTGGCCAATATCGGGCTCCAAACTTGCTGTTCTCTGCTCAGGGAATGCGGTGCGAGGCGCAGATGCTATAGACAAAACGACATCTTTGGCGTCGTTTTCTGCAGGCAGTTGTCGGTCATAGTCGATCTAAGCTGATTACAATTCAAAGGAGTAGGGGTGGCGATGCACGTATTTCGAAGCATGATCCTGGATGCACCGGTTGATCAGGTCTGGTCTGCTGTCCGGGCATTTGACGGTGTTTCGGGTTGGAACCCGGCCGTTACGAGCGCCCGAATGGAAACAGGTTCAGCCACCTCACCGGGCAGTATAAGGCATTTGGATATTGTGGATGGGACGGTGTTTCGCGAAACACTTCTTGAGCTTTCCGATGCCGAACATTTCTACACCTACGATATTATCGAAAGCCCTTTACCGGTTCGCAACTACGTCTCAACCCATCGGTTTGTGCCAATCACGCATACGGAGCAGACTTTAGGCATCTGGGAAAGTCGCTTTGATTGCGACATGGAGCTGGAAAACGAGATGGCGGCGATCGTAGGGGATCAGATCTACATCGGCGGCATGACCGGGTTGAACGAATTTCTGAAAGGGAACTGAGATGGCTGACACTCTCGCACCCCGTGCTGTGATCGGTGTAATGACACCAGCAATGAACACAGTCGTGCAACCTGAACTGGAGTTGTTGAGGCCAGAAGGCGTGACCAATCAGATGCAGCGCTTTCGATTGGGCGGTGACAGTGTCTCGGACGACCTGATCGAAGAAGCTGAGAAGCTGATGGATTGCAATCCTGCTGCGTTGTGCATCGGCTTGACCACGGATGCAGGCCCCGGTGGTGTTGAGAGATTGGCGCGCCGCTGCACCGAATTGGAGGAGGCGGTGGGTGTACCGGTGCTGAATGCTTCAGCTGCGGATCATGCGGCGCTGCGGGCACTGGGGGCCAGAAGAGTTGCGGTTGTGACTCCATTCAATGCTGAAATCGACCAGCACGTTAAAGCAAATACCGAAGCTGCGGGATTTGAAGTCGTTGCGATCAAGGGAACCTGCGCACCAAGCTTACCCGAGATATGCGAAACATCGCTTGAAGAAATCCGGGCAGTGTTTCGCGAGGTCGGAGCGGCGGAATGCGATGCTATCTTGCAGGTTGGGACCGCTTTGCCCGTCGTGTCCTTAATTGCTGAACTCGAGGCAGAACTGGGCAAGCCCATTGTTGCTTGCAACGCCGCCGTCTATTGGCAAACCTTGCGTGCGATTGGCATCAAAGATTCAGTAACTGGTTACGGCACTCTTTTGACGATCTGACCTTCGTTGTTCAGGTCTGAAGGGGCCTTAACGCGAAACCACTGACGTCATTATGAAATCCAAAACATTATTGGTGATTTTGCGCATGGGGGTCGTCATCAAGACGCTGCGAAAAGCGCTGCCCTCGATGGTCTCGATTATCAGCTGCGATGTCTGATTTGGGTCAGGGAGCTGTCGGAAATCATGTTCTGAAATACCGCGTTCGAGTAGATTTGTGAGTGCTCCGACAAGTTCGTTTCGGTTCTCCAGAAATAGCCGCCCAATATCCGGCTGGCGTATTGCTTCGCTGGCGATTTCCACACTCAGAATGACGTTCTCTGGGGCAGCCAGGTATTTGGCGTAAGCCTTTATAAATTTGTTCAGAACGCGCGGGGTAGCAGATCGCTCTGCGAGAATTTTGAGAAACGGCTCCATCTCCTGTCGTTCCAGTGCCGCGATCTCAACCAGAACATCGTGCTTGCCGGGGAAGTGATTATAGAGGTTTCCCAAGCTAACGCCGGCCCGAGCGGCGATGTCGCGAACACCAGTCTGGTGATATCCGCGCTCAAGAAAGCACATCACCGCTGCTTCCAGTATCTGGTTGCGCCGTTTGGCGGTGGCTTTGTCACGTTTGGTGGCTTGTTTGCTTTGGCTCTCGGTCATTTTTTATGTCATATATTGAACGAACGATCGTTCATAGTATATAGCGAAAAACCAGCCTATGCAAGTTGGCTCACTGATTCTGATCGCAATTGAAAGGCTTCGAACATGCCTGAAGAACCTAATGCAAAAGGCGGAACGCACTGGCGCCGATGGTTATGGATCGGCCTCTCGTTGTCGCTTCTGATTGCCGTGGTGCTTTTGGTGTTCGAAGCTGAAGACACAATTGATGTTCAAAAAACGGATACGCCACCGCCCCCACCCCTGGTATCGGTGGTCTCAGTGTCTGCGCAAGCTGTTCAGGCAGAGATTTCCACTTTTGCAGAGGTCCGGCCGCGATGGGATGCCGAGCTTCGCTCTGCGGTGTCCGGGCGTATTACTGCCGTGCACGATGGCGCGCTTGCCGGATCAAGGGTTGATTTGGGTGATCCGTTGTTTTCTGTCGAAAAGGCGCAGTATGAAAGCGCAGTTGCTGCAGCCGAAATGGAGCTGGAGCAAGCGCAATTGGCTTTGTTGCGGGCGCAAAACGACGTTACTGTCGCGCGCCGCCAATTCGAGCGTGATAAAAAAGAACCTCCGACGGAACTTGCTATTCGCTTGCCGCAGCTGCGCATTGCGGAAAAGACCGTAGCCTCGGCGAAATCAAGACTGAATGCAGCGCAGCGCGATCTGGCAGATACCGAGGTAAGCGCGCCGTTCTCCGGTTTTGTCACCAGACGTGCTGCCAGCCTCGGTCAAACTGTTAGTCCGGGTGATCCTTTGGTGCGATTGTCCGACAATCGCCAGTTCGAGTTGGTCGCAGAATTCAATCAGGACGACTGGGCGTTGCTACAGCATCCGATTTCCGGATCTCTCGCCACTCTGACGCTTCGCAATGGTAACCGGATCGGGCAGGCGCGTATCCGTCGGGGCGGGGGGTTTCTGAATCAGGAAACACGTCAGATGCGCGTGTTTCTGGAGGTTTCCGAGCCGGATGAGCGGGTGCTTGCAGGTGACTTCGTGCGGGTATCCATTCCCGGAAGAACGATTTCTGACACGCTGACCTTTCCCGAAAGCTCATTGACCCGCGCAGGTTATGTTTGGGTGGTTGATGGCGGCAATCTGTTGCAACGGATCAAGCCGCATATTCTGTTCCGCGCTGATAACGCAGTGACAATTACTGCGCCCGAAGGGCAGGGCCCCTGGCACATCGCGAAAACTCCGCTTGCGTCGTTTCTGCCGGGTCAGCGCGTCACCCCCCGCGTTGATGAGGGATAAGCCATGCACGCCCTGACATCCTGGTTCATCCGCAATCCGGTCGCCGCCAACCTGCTGATGGCGCTGATCCTTTTTCTTGGTGTGCAGACCCTGATGAATATCCGCATCGAAGGGTTCCCGCGTATTCCACCTGAAAGCGTCACGATCTCGATTGAGTACCCGGATTCCACTGCCGAGCAGGTGGATGAACTCATTACCCAGAAGGTCGAGCAAGCGCTTGAAGGTCTGGAAGGTGTGCGCAGTATCTCATCACGTTCGCAAAACGGTCTTAGCACGATCTCAGTGCGCAGGGCCGGAGGTGAGAAACTGCAGGCAGTTCTGGATCGGGTGCGTATTCGCATCGATGGCCTGACGGACCTGCCAGACAAAGCGCGCCGCCCCGTGATTGAGGCGTCGGGCTATGACTTTCCTGCGCTATACGTAAACCTGCATGGCGACGCAGATCCGGCCACTTTGCAGACCTTGGCACAACGGCTCAAGGAAGACCTGCTTGCCCAGCCAGAGCTGTCACGCCTGAACATCTGGGGGCTGATCCCGCGTGAGCTGCGTATCGAGATAGACCCCGAGCGTTTGCGCCAATATGGGCTGACTGTTTCAGATATCACCCGCGCCATTCGGGGAAACTCACTGACCTTTCAGGCGGGTCAATTGCGCACCGAAGGCGGCACCATCTTTCTGCGCGCTGACGACCGGGCAAAATATGCACCTGAATATGCAGAGTTGCCGGTTATCGAACGGGATGACGGGTCATTTGTGCCGCTCGGTGATCTTGCAACGATTGAAGATGGCTTTCTGGATGGAGAGTTTCTGTTTCGTCTGAACGGCAATCCAACCGTCGGCATGGAAGTTCTGATTGGGCAGAAGGAAAATCTGCTTGAGATCAGCCGTGTTGTCCGCGACACGGTTGACGATTTCAGTCACCAATTGCCCCCGCAGATTCAGGCCGAAATATGGGGCGACAGTGCGGGATACATCTCGGATCGCCTCGAGCTGTTGCGATCGAACGGGGTGCAGGGCTTGATCCTTGTGACGCTGATGCTGTCGGTCTTTTTGAATGTACGGCTGGCGTTTTGGGTGGCCATGGGGATCCCGATCTCAGTTATGGGCGCGATCGCGGTTTCGGGCTCAAGATGGATCGATTATTCCCTGAATGATGTGACGACCTTTGGCCTGATCATTGCGTTGGGCATTCTGGTAGATGACGCTGTTGTTGTTGGCGAAAGCGTCTTTGAAGAGCGAAGTAAGGAAAAGGACCCGATCAAAGGCACCGAACGCGGCGTGAACCGGGTTGCTGTTGCAACGGTTTTCGGCGTGCTCACAACCATCGCGGCGTTTTTCCCCATGTTGCTGATCGATAACCCGCTGGGCAAAGTGCTGGCTGGTTTCTCAGGCATCGTGATCCTGACGCTGATCTTTTCACTGATCGAAAGTAAGTTCATCCTGCCC